>NZ_JBNJOF010000006.1:0-190570 GCF_050113875.1 Vibrio sp. TRT 1302
ATGAGTTATTGCGGGGTGACGGCTATCTCGTTGTAAGCGTCCGTATCGACATAGGCAAGAAAGTTATTCTCCCATAGGCGATACAGCTCTTTTGCATCACGACTACCTTGCATTGGTAGCCAGCCACGATAGGCGACAAAGAACTGCCCGGCCCGAAAATCAAAATCCAAATTGCGCTCAAGCTCTGGGTAGTAGTTTCCCATATAAGCAAAATCGGTGATGTACTCAATGCTCCACGCTCCTGCTGAGGTCTGGCAAATTGCCATCTCAACCGGATGGAAGCCGCCTTCATCCGCGCTGTATGTTTTATCGCGAAAGTTAAACACCAAATAATGGCTGGTGGTCAGCGCTTCATTAATCAGCAAATGAGCGGTGAACTGTTCACTTAGCAGCTTATGCAGTTTCTTCGATATAGGTAGTGTGGATGCTGTGAAGATTAATTTGGACATAGTGAGTCCTCCTTGTTTCAGGATTCAAATAAGAAATAACAGAGTGAGAATTATTGGAACGTGCCGACCATCGTCAGTTGCACGTCATCAAAGACGTTTCTGGAAAGGTGGCGAGCAAAAGCTTTCATCCAGACCGAGAGCAGATCTTTTACTTCTGTGTGGGATAAATCCGTGCTCCCCACATCGGGTTGATAGCACCAGCGATTAGCCAGGTGAAAATACAACTCAGGCTCAACGGTTGTGCTGTTGTCATCGGGATAAGAGAAGCTGGCAAAGAACACCACCAACCAAGGACTAGAGGCTGACTCACGTTTAAGTTGCACCTCAATGGGATGTAAACCTTGTCGATGTCGGTAGTAACTCATTTGGCGGCAGTTGAGCACGAGTCGTTCAGCGTCCTCTGGGAGAGTGTACCGATTCATAAGTGCTTCCAGTGACACATGTAAAGCGTCATCAATAGAAAGCTCACCATAATGTTGACCAATCATAACCACCCCCTTTCAGCAAATGAGGTGCAGGTATCGCCTGTCACGATATGGTCGAGAACGCGAACATCTACCAGCGCGAGCGCGTCTTTGAGTCTTTCGGTTATGCGTCTATCGGCTTGAGATGGCGTTGAGTCACCGGATGGATGATTATGGGCAAAGATTACCGCTGCGGCATTCACTTCTAATACCGCTTTCACCACTTCTCGCGGGTAGACGCTGGCTGCATCCACCGTTCCTTGAAACAGCTCTTTAAACTCAATCAGACGGTTTTGGTTATCCAGTAGTAATAAGGCAAAGACTTCACGCTCATGGCTGCCTAGCTTACAGCGCACATACTCTTTGGTGGCATCAGGATTGGTTAAGGCATCGCCACGTACGTAGCGGTTAGCCAGTATTTCAGCGGCATGCTCTAGGATTTCATTTTCCTGATAGCGTTGCTGCTTGTGGTAATCGGAAGTTTTGGGATTCATTTCGGGCTCCTGTCGGAATCAATGATGGGGTTTCACATTGATGACATATGCCTGAATATTTTTGGATTAAGCCTTGTCGCACCAAGTCTTAACACATTACCGTCTTTTTTTACTCCAGCGCTATATCCCATGAGGGCCACAGACATAGGAGAACGTCCCATGAGATTTTTAAAGCTAAAAGAAGTAATGGAAAAAACGGCACCGACTCGTTTGGTGATTTTCCGTAAGATGAATATTGGAGAGTTTCCACAATCAGTGAGTTTGTGGGATAGGGAGATTACCTAGGTGGAAAGCGAAGTGGATGGAAGAGCGTTTGCAAACCAGAGTGGTTGCCATGTATCCAACTAATCAGAGACAATTCACAATTCACAATTCACAATTCACAATTCACAATGCACTGCCCTGAACATTGTTTGCTCCCCAATTTTCCCATATTCTCTCATAATTCAATTTATTTACTGAAGCTTAGAGAAAATACTCAGCAATGGATGACCAAATTTTAACGCTTAAGGAAGTAGCTGCTTACTTGAAGCTGGCAGAGAAAACAGCGTATCGACTTGCGAGTGAGGGAAAACTACCAGGCTTCAAAGTCGGTGGCTCTTGGCGCTTCAAGAAAGACGATTTAGAAAAATGGATAGAGAGCCAAAAGCATGCTTAACAATATCACGCCATACCATGCGAAATATTTTGCGCATGAGTTAACTATCAGACACGCTGAAAATGGTGTTGATAAGCTGTCGCAATCGCTTTTTGATGCAAGTGTCGATCTCAATCCGCACCAAATTCATGCTGCACTTTTTGCACTAAACAACCCTTTAAGCAAAGGTGTTGTGCTAGCAGATGAAGTAGGTTTAGGTAAAACAATTGAAGCGGGTCTCGTATTGTCACAGTACTGGGCTGAGCGTAAACGTCGCATTCTTATTATCTGCCCTGCTTCGCTACGACGTCAGTGGGCACAAGAATTAGCTGACAAGTTTAACTTGCCCTCTCAAGTTCTAGATGCAAAAACTTGGCGTATAAATATTAATAGTGGGCAAGCCAACCCGCTTGCCAATCAATGCATTTCCATTATGTCCTACCACTATGCTGCGCGGATGGAGGCGCAGCTAATGCTGGAGCCATGGGACATTGTGGTTATCGACGAAGCTCATAAATTGCGAAATGCGTACCGTGTTAGCAACAAAATGGGACAAACGTTACGTCGAGCATTGGAAGGCAGTAAGAAGCTATTACTTACTGCTACTCCACTACAAAACTCACTGATGGAGTTGTACGGTTTATCAACCATCATTGACGATCAGATTTTCGGTGATGAGCGTAGCTTTAAACAACAATTCGTTAATAACGAAAGTGCGTTAGTTCACCTTAAACAACGGCTAAATGGATTCATACAGCGTACGTTGCGTAAAGATGTCCTTGAATATGTCCGCTACACCCAACGACAAACGTTGACTGTGCCGTTTACTCCTTCTATTGCGGAAATCGAGCTTTATGAAAGCATTAGTGCCTTATTAGAAAAAGAAGAAAGCTATGCGCTACCTAAAAATCAGCGTCACTTAACTGGCTTAATTCTTAGAAAGCTGCTCGCGTCCAGCTCGCACGCGGTACTTAATACTCTCGAAACGATAAAGCGCCGACTAGTTGACTTAAAAGTACAGGCTAAATCCGAACTCGATCTTATCAGCGAGCTTGTTGAGACTGATGATTTGGGAGAAGAGTACAGTGAGTTTATGTATGACGCACAGAGTGTCACTACTGAACAAGACATTGATTTAGAACTACTTGGTGCCGAAATTGTCGAGCTAGAGCATTACATAGAACAGGCTAAGTCAATCACCACAGATAGCAAGACCCAAGCCTTGCTTACCGCTTTGAATCAGGGCTTTGCCAAAATGGAAGAAATGGAGGCACCTCGTAAGGTCATCATTTTTACCGAGTCCAAGCGTACGCAAGAATACCTAGCTCGATTCCTTGAGGTGAATGGATTTGCCGACAAATTAGTGACTTTTAGTGGCAGTAATAGTCACCCAGAGGCAACCAAGATCTATCAGCAGTGGCTTGTTGAAAACCAAGGTAGCGATAAGGTTAGTGGTTCGCCCCAAATAGACCGGCGTACCGCACTAATTGATTATTTTCGCCATCATGCTGAAGTGATGATCGCAACTGAAGCGGCAGCTGAGGGGGTGAACTTACAGTTTTGTTCATTACTCATTAACTATGATTTGCCCTGGAACCCGCAACGAGTAGAGCAGCGCATCGGTCGCTGCCATCGTTATGGCCAGGAGTTTGATGTTGTTGTTATCAACTTTCTAAATGAAGCGAACCAAGCGGATCAGCGAGTATTAGAGCTACTTACCGAAAAATTCCACTTATTTGATGGTGTGTTTGGAGCATCTGATGACGTGTTAGGTAGCATCGAATCGGGTATTGACTTTGAAAAACGTATCCAACACATCTATGAAACTTGTCGCCAACCAGCTGAGATTGAAGCTGCTTTTGATCAACTACAAAAAGAGCTTGAAACTGAAATCAATCAAAAGATGCGTGAAACCCAGCAACTTTTGCTTGAGAACTTTGATGAAGATATTCATGACTTACTCAAAATCCAGCTTGATGCTGCTCAGCAGCGGCTAGACAAAGTAGGTCGATGGTTTTGGCAGCTAAGCTGCCATGAGCTAGCTGACGTAGCAGAGATTAACGCAAGTAACTATAGCTTAGACCTTAAGCAATCAATCAACAATTCACCAGCGGGTATTTACCAACTAGTTCGTCGTGGCCAACAAAGTAGCACGGATGAGTCAGGTAAACTTCCATATGCGCATATTCTTCGTATTAACCATCCAATAGGCGAATGGGTCATTGATAGGGCGTTGGAGCGGAAACTGCCTGTTGCAAAGATAGTTTTTGACTACAGTAACCATCCAAATAAAATCAGTATGTTAGAACCGTACATTGGTTCTTCTGGCGTACTAAGCCTACAAAGGTTTAGTGTTGAGTCATTGGAGCGTAGTGAGGATCACTTGCTCTTTGCTGCTCAGAACCAAAATGGCGAAATATTACCAAGTGAGGTTTCACAAAAACTGATGCAGCTTAACGGTAGTGTCCAAGGTGAAGTGACAGAACAGGATTTAGT
This sequence comes from Vibrio sp. TRT 1302, assembly GCF_050113875.1. NCBI lineage: Bacteria > Pseudomonadati > Pseudomonadota > Gammaproteobacteria > Vibrionales > Vibrionaceae > Vibrio > Vibrio sp. TRT 1302. The sequence continues at coordinate 4,541 of NZ_JBNJOF010000006.1, forward strand.
ACACCAGTTCCCTGGTTATCAAGTGGCTCTCTCTGACGCGTTTACGCTGGCGCGTCACACGATAGAAAAACAAGTAAACGAACGCAATCTTGGTTTTTTTGAGCAGGAAGTTAGCAAACTAGATGCATGGGCCGATGATTTAAAAGAAGGGATTGAGCAATCAATCAAAGAACTCGATAAGCAGATCAAACAAGTTCGTCGAGAAGCCAAAATAGTGGCAACGCTGGAAGAGAAGCTGAGTTTACAGAAACAACAACGACAACTCGAAAGTCTACGTAACAAAAGTAGGCGAGAACTGTTTGATCGACAAGATGAGGTGGAAGAACGTCGTGAGGTTTTGATTGAAACCTTAGAACAGAAGCTCAATAAAAAAACTGACGTGGAAACGCTATTTACGATCAGTTGGCAATTAAAATAAGGAAACTGAACATTGGCAGCATTACAACCACAATTTCTTGCCCCATTAAAAGACTTGCTTCGGCAGCGTTTTGTGCCGCATTTACCGCCATTGCTTGGGCAAGGTGGGCGAGAAGACTTACCAAAAAAACAAATTTCTAGGGCTTTTAGTGCATTTGTTCTTCAGCAAAAATTCGATTTAGACGTAGTGACTGCGGTAAAAGCTGTGGTGGACGACTATGAAGACCATGGTATCGATGCCATCTATTATCACGAAGCAGACCAAACGCTGTACTTAGTGCAGTCAAAAATGAAGGAAGATGCGCAATTCCAACTGAGCGAAGCGCAGGCATTTATTGAGGGCGTAAAATTACTTTTAAACAAGCAATTTCAACGTTTTAATCAAAATGTAAAAAATCTTCAAGCAGATATCGAAACAGCATTAGATGAGTGCGAACATATTCAACTGCTTGTCGCATACACAGGTAATGGCATTACCATACAGGCAAAAAACTTCCTACAGCCTGCTCTGCAAGCGTTGATTGATGAAGGTGAAGAGCAAATCGAACCTGAATATCAAGAGTACACTGCTGCCGAAGTTGAGCAGGCACTTCGCAGTGAGCATGCAGTCGATGCGGTAAACGAACGTGTCGCTGTCTACAAATTTCGTGTGCAAGAGCAACCACGAAAAGTAGTATTCGGTATTGCCAAGTTAACTGACTTGATTACATTGCACACCACTCATGACCGTAAACTCTACGAGAAGAATATTCGCTATTTTATTGGTGCTGGCAGACGCGGTGTAAATAAGGCTATTAAAGATACCCTTTTACATGAGCCGGAAAATTTTATTTATCTTAACAACGGCATAACCCTTGTAGGAAATACGGTTAAAGTTAAGTCAAATAACCGAAGCGGTGCGAAAAATATCGATGTGAGAGGTCTATCTGTCGTTAACGGTGCGCAAACCATCGCCAGTGCAGCGCAATTTATGCGTGATAATCCAGACGCCGATATCAGCCAAGCACAAGTGATGGTGACGATTATCAACACGGGTAACGATGCGTTTCACAAACAAGTAACCAAAGCGCGTAACTTACAAAATCCGGTTGATTTAGCCAACTTTGCTGCTCTAGATGATACCCAAGAACGCTTGCGCCAAGAGATGAAAATGTTCGGTGTCGAATACCTCTATCGCCCGCAACAAAGCGCAGCGGCTGGTATTCGCAGTATCACTATCGACACCTTGGCAAAAGCGCTGGCCTGTATGCAAGCCGATGTACGCGTGCCTTATCAGCTAAAAGTAGAGCCAAGCAAATTTACTAACCAAGAAAGCGCCGAATACCAAGCCATTTTTAGTACAGATTTACAAGGTGCCGTCGCCATTAACGCGGTGAACTGCTATCTGGCGATACAAGGCTTATGCACGGCTGCGGAACGCGGACATCCAAGCCCAGAAAAACTGGTCTATCGCCATTTTACCTACTGTATAACCACGCTTGTAATGGCGCAGTTTAAAGACGCTATTACTGCCCCTGAGATTTCTGAGCAAGCAGTATTTGAAGGCTTAATCAGCCGTACCTTTGATGAGCTTCGACAGCAATTTTTTGATAGTTTTACAACATTAGCGTTGGGCAGTGTTCCGCACGCGTATTTCAAACGCTTGGGCGATACCGCGAAGTTAATGCAGTCGGTGTGGATCAGCCATTTAAACTTGGCAGAAAACCAAGCAGTGATAGCAAAACAAGAACGCCTTCAGGCTAACGACCCACATAACCAGAATTTATTCAGTTACTTAGCCGAGCAGGCACAGCGCCAGCAGAGGCAAACAACACAAGCTGCCAATCGACAAGAACAGCCAACGTAGTCATTGAGGTGGAATAAAAGGCTAAGTAACGAACACAAAATAAGAGCATAGAAATTATGAGCAAAACCAAATTAGAACTAACCTGGATAGGTAAAAACGAGCGCAAAAAGCTTGAACCGCGCATTTTATTGGAAGACCCAAGCAAGTCTTACCACGCTAGTCAAAAAGTTAGCGATAACGATATTTTTGATAATAAGCTGATTTTTGGAGACAACCTATTGGCGTTGAAGGCGCTAGAGCAAGAATATGCAGGTAAAGTGAAGTGTGTGTTCATTGATCCACCTTATAACACGGGTAGTGCTTTTGAACACTATGACGATGGTATTGAGCATTCAATTTGGTTAACGCTAATGCGCGACCGCTTAGAAATTATCCGTAATTTGCTCAGTGATGATGGCTCGTTATGGATAACCATTGATGACAATGAAGCTCACTATTTAAAAGTAATGTGTGACGAAATTTTTGGGCGCCCGAACTTTATTGCTAATGCCATTTGGGAAAAATCTGACAGTCCTAGAATGGATGCTCAGTTTTTCTCCAGTAGACATGATCACCTGTTGGTTTATGCAAAAAACTTGGATGAAACGAAATGGAATAGGCTTTCTTCCGAAGTACCGAAACACTACAACAAAGTTGATGAGCAAGGTAGAAGATATTATTTGAAGCCGCTGAGAGCTATGGGGGGGCAAGGTGATTCAAGGGAAGCTCGTCCAACGCTATATTATCCAATTGTAGCTCCTGATGGTACGGAGGTATGGCCAGTTCGACAGGATGGTACTGATGGAGCATGGAGATGGACTAGCTCAAAAGTTGAGGCCGAATCAGAACGTATTGAATGGATTAATGGTAAGAATGGTTGGTCAGTAAACTACCGTATTTATGCAGAAGATAATCCTACACGTCCTGTCGAAACGATTTGGTTTAACGCTGATGTAGGATCTAATCGTTCGTCGAAGGCTGAGGTGAAAAAATTGACACCAAAGCAAAAACCGTTTGGCACACCTAAACCTGAGAAGCTGTTAGAGAGAATTATTCACATAGCATCTCAACCAGGGGATATTATTCTAGACTCTTTTGCTGGCTCAGGTACAACAGGTGCTGTTGCACACAAAATGGGGCGTCGTTGGCTGATGGTCGAGTTAGGTGAGCATTGTCATACCCATATTATTCCGCGTTTACATAAAGTTATTGATGGGGAAGACCAAGGTGGTATTTCTAAGTCTGTTGATTGGAAAGGTGGTGGCGGTTTCCGTTATTACAAGCTTGCGCCGTCTTTAATTGTCAAAGATAAGTTTGGCTTGGAAGTGATAAATAAAGAATATAACCCAGAAATGCTCGCCGAAGCCGTTTGTAAGCTGGAAGGCTTTACCTATGCGCCATCGGAAGTGGATTGGTGGGATCATGGTTACTCAACTGAGACTGACCATATTTACGTGACCACACAAAGCCTGTCTGTTGAAAAGTTAGAAGCGCTTTCCGAGGAAGTAGGCAGTGATCGAACTCTATTGGTTATGTGTGGTGCATTTCGCTGTGAGTCAGGTCGCTTTGTCAATTTAACGCTGAAAAAACTGCCAAAAGCAATTTTAGACAAGTGCCAATTTGGTCAGGATAATTATTCATTAAACGTTGCCAATTTAACTGATGAAGCAACGGATGATATCGAACAAGAGCAAGATTAACGGTTAACAAGGATAATTATAATGACCATGGATTTATCAAGCTTAAAACCCGACCAATTACGTGCCATTAACAACGTTATCGGCCGCTTAAGTTTACGTCAGCCGCAGCAAGACTCACTGCGTGCTTTGGCGGCGGCAATTAGTGCTTCTGAACACAAGTTACTGAACCCAAAACGCGATGTGCCAGAATTATTAGAAACCTTAAAAGCGCAGTTTCCTAAGCTCAGTGATTTTGAGCGTGACTTTCCATCACTGTGTTTTGCATTGGCAACGGGTGTAGGTAAAACCCGTTTGATGGGCGCTTTTATTACCTATTTGTATCAGGTACACGGTATCCGCAACTACTTTGTGTTGGCACCTAACCTGACTATTTATGAAAAATTAATCAGCGACTTTTCACCCGCTTCACCTAAATATGTATTTAAAGGCATTACAGATTTTGTGCTGGCACCGCCAGAAGTGATCACCGGCGATAATTATGAAAGCCGTGGCGCACAGGTACAAAGTGACCTATTTGGTTCGGTACGTATTAATGTGTTTAACATCGCCAAAATTAATACAGAAGTTCGTGGTGGAAAAGCGCCACGCATTAAGCGTTTAGCGGAAACCCTAGGCGAAAGTTACTTCGAGTACTTATCGAACTTACCTGACTTAGTGCTGCTAATGGATGAGTCACATCGCTACCGTGCTGATGCTGGAATGCGTGCGCTGAATGAGCTTAATCCTTTGTTTGCTTTGGAGCTAACTGCAACGCCATTTACAGAGTCGGGCCGTGGTCCTGTGCACTTTAAAAATGTGGTGATCGATTACCCATTAGCTTGTGCAATGGATGATGGTTTTGTCAAAGAGCCTGCCGTTGTTACTCAAAGAGGGTTTGAAGAGAAAGTGAGGATAGGACTCGTCGACAAAGATGAAATAGAAACTATCAAACTAATGGACGGTATTCGTTTGCATGAGCAAACCAAAGTGGATCTAACCATTTATGCTCATGAAAATGATGTTAAGTTAGTTAAGCCCTTTATGTTGGTGATTGCCCGTGATACCAACCATGCCGCTGAGCTGCTAGCTAAGCTTGAAGCCGTATTTGAAGGGCGCTACCGTGGCAAAGTGATTCAGGTTGATAGCAGCAAAAAAGAAGAAGAAACCATTCAAGCACTGCTGAATGTTGAACATGTGGATGAACCCACCGAGATCGTCATTCACGTTAACATGCTGAAAGAAGGTTGGGACGTTACTAACCTATATACTATCGTGCCACTACGCGCCGCCAATGCCAGAACCTTAATTGAGCAATCAATTGGCCGCGGTTTGCGTTTACCTTATGGCAAACGTACCGGTGTTGAAGCCGTCGATACGTTAAGCATTGTCGCACATGATAAGTTCCAAGAGATTGTTGATGAAGCCAATGACCCGAACAACCCGCTGCGTCTGAAAACGCGAGTATTAGATCGCCCAGAAGACGATGTAACTAAACAAAGTGTGCAGGTGAAATCGAACCTAGAGCAGCAACTCACTGGTTCTGGCGTAACAGCAACAGGTGCGGATGGTAACCGTGAAGTACAAGAACCTAAGGCAACTTATACTACGCCGAACCAACAAGCCGTTGCCCGCGCTGCATTGGATGTGATTAAGCAATATCAAACGCGCCCTACCGATGCACCAACCAGCAAAGCGTTGTTAACGACAGAGGTAAAAGCGCAGATCACCGAACAGGTAAAAGCGCAGTTAACTCAAGAGCAACGGGAGTTATTTACCGAAGAATCGGTGGATATTGACACGATTGTTGAACAAGTCGCTCAGCTGACTGTGGACAACAGCATAGATATTCCGCGTATTATTGTTTCACCATCAGGAGAAGTACGTACTGGTTATCACCCGTTTGATTTAGATATTGCCGTGATTAAAGGTTTAAAACCAATCGACCGAACGCTAATTCAACAAAGCTTGCAAGACAATCACCAAACTATTCGTGGAGAAGGGGACTCAGGTAACTACGAGCCGGTGAAGCAGAACTACATTTTGAAGAAGCTGTTCGACTATGACGATATTCCTTATGACGAGCAAGCTGAACTTTTGTATGGCTTGGCCACGCAGGCTGTTAATACGCTGACAGATGAAAACGAAGATGATGTGGTTGAGAATATTCTACAAAACCAAAGTGATGCGATTGCGAAGTTAATTCATGCTCAGCTGAACAACCATTTCTTTGAAGAGGCGACTGAGTATGTCGTAGATGTACGTAGTGGTTTCAGTACTTTGCGTGAATGTGCCTATACCATTGCGCAAGACCAGCCGATACAAAATTATCGTGACACTGTGCGCGAAGTTGGCCGAATCAAACAAATGCTCTTTGGCGGCTTTAGCCGATGTTTATACCCATTGCAAAAGTTTGACTCAGACACAGAGCGCCGTTTTGCAGTGATCTTGGAACGTGATTGCGAGAAGTGGTTCAAGCCAGCTAAGGGCCAGTTCAAGATGTATTACAAACGTGGCAGCGAGCACCCTGAATACGTGCCGGATTTCGTTTCTGAAACCGCTGACTATGTATTGATGATTGAAACTAAAAGTACCCAACATCAAAACCAGGATGGTAGTTGGAATGAGGAAGTCACCGAAAAAGCCCGCAGCGGTGTGAAGTGGTGTAGTCATGCTAGTGAATACCTTGCACAACACGGTGGCAAGCCTTGGAAGTACTTACTCATTCCGCATGATGCAGTGAAAGAAGCTAACTCATTAGACTTTTTCGTAGAACGATACCAAGAAAATTAATTAGTAAAATCTAGGCTTCAGTTCAACATTGAAGCCTATATAAATCTAAGTTTTAAATGACTTTCAGTTGTTTGGTACCAGTAACAGAAAGGCTGCCTTTGGCGGCCTCTTCTATATGCCCGTTCCACCAGCTCATCATAGGACGGCGGCGTTCAAGGTAGTCAGTACGGTTATAGGCGCTACGCACTTGATTATCATCGACGTGTGCCAGTGACGCTTCGATCAAGTCACGGTCAAAACCTTGTTCATTGAGTGTAGTACTTGCGAGAGAGCGCAGACCGTGGCTAACCAATCTTCCCGCAAACCCCATACGTTTTAGAGCCATATTTGCCGTTTGGCTGTTACATGGTTTCTTCGGATCGCGATCTGAAGGAAATATGTATTCACGGTGGCCGCTTATCGGCTTAATTACTTCTAATAGCGCCAGCATCTGCTCTGTGAGCGGAATGCGGTGCTCTCTTCTTTTTTTCATTCTCTCGGCTGGAATGATCCATATCTTTTCTTCCCACTAAATCTTACGTCTACTTCCTTTGGTGGAATTATGGGCTGTTATCCTGCCAATTTAAGCCCTTTTCGACTTGCGAGTGATACATTCCCTTCAGCAGAAGCGGTTATATGATCACTCCACCAGCACATGAGTTTTCTGCGTTGCTCAAGATACTCTGCTCGATTATAAGCTTTCCTAACTTCATTCTTATCAACATGAGCTAATGCAGCTTCAATAACGTCAGGATTGAATCCTTCCTCGTTAAGAGTGGTACTTGCTAATGCTCTTAGCCCATGAGAAACCAACTGTCCTTCAAACCCCATTCTTTTTAGTGCCATATTAGCGCTCTGACTATTTACATGACTTTTGGGATTTTTGTTACTTGGGAAAATGAATTCTCTATGACCACTGATTGGCTTCATTATTTCTAAAAGTGCCAAAGTTTGCTCTGTGAGAGGGATTGTGTGGGGACGCTTCATCTTCATTCTTTCCTCAGGAACAACCCACACTTTATTTTCAAAATCGATGTCCTGCCAACGTGCTGTAGCGCTTTCAATTGGCCTTGTCATCGTGTGTAGCTGCCACTCAAGCAAGCAACGAGTAGATAGTGTAATGTTTGCACCAGCTATAGCTTGCATCAACTCTGGTAGTCTTTCTGGTTCGATAGTTACCATATGCTGGCGTTTAGGGGCCGGAAAGAGCTTGGTGATGTCTGCTAGGTAGTTTACTTCAATGTCACCTGACGCTACAGCAAGGCGCATCACCTCGTTGATTATACGGCATAGTCTTTTAACTGTTTCTAAAGTTCCTTGTGCTTTTACTGGCTCAAGAATACTGAGTACCGTTCTGGGTTTGATGTCTTGGATGGGGACATTCCCAAGTTTAGGTAGGATATGTTTCTCAAGAGCACGATAAGCTTTATCTGCTGTTTCTGGTTTTACGCTCTCTTTCTTGAGTGCCAACCATCTATCAGAAAATTTACCAAAGGTATTTTCAAGTTCTGCTCTTTCTTTTAAGAGCTGTTCATCTTTATGCTGCTTAGGATCGATATTGAGAGCTAAAAGAGTTTTTGCTTCAGAACGTCTTTTCCTTGCCTCGGCAAGAGAGACATCAGGAAAACTACCAAAGCTTATGTTGTTTCTTTTTTTTGTTATCGGATGAGTGTATTTCAGAATCCATAACTTTGTGCCATTCGTTTTAACACGCAATTGAAGGCCATCACCATCAGAGAGAGTGTATTCTTTGTCGGATTCTTTAGCTTGTTTAACTTGAGTGTTAGTTAAAGGGACCACTCTTTTTGCCATGATGTACCACCAAAATAGTCGATATTTAGCCGTTGGTACATTCGATGGTACATTAAAACGTGGATGTTACAAGATGAGCATGGACAGCTATAGACAAAGACTGCTTTCTAAGTATTGATTTTACTGGGGTAAATAGACGTCGGTAGACATAGATAGAAGAGAAGATGGTGGCCCCTCCCAGACTTGAACTGGGGACCAATCGATTATGAGTCGACTGCTCTAACCACTGAGCTAAGGGGCCTTATAGGGCAATGATTATAGGGGATGAGGATCTAGCTGTCTAGCCAGTAACGGGTATAAATGCGCTTAGTTTTTATCCACTTAAATCGAATAGATATAAAAAAGGTGAGCTTTAGCCCACCTTTTAATCAATTGTCGAGAAAATAAGCTATCGACTATTCGTCTAGGAAGCTGCGCAGAGTTTCTGAGCGGCTAGGGTGACGAAGTTTACGCAGCGCTTTTGCTTCGATCTGACGGATACGTTCACGAGTTACGTCAAACTGCTTACCAACTTCTTCTAAAGTATGGTCAGTGTTCATGTCGATACCAAAACGCATACGCAGTACTTTCGCTTCACGCGGAGTCAAACCGGCTAGAACATCTTTAGTTGCCACTTTCAGACTGGTTGCGGTTGCAGAGTCTAGAGGCAGTTCTAGCGTAGTATCCTCGATAAAATCACCTAGATGCGAATCTTCGTCGTCACCGATTGGTGTCTCCATAGAGATTGGCTCTTTAGCGATTTTAAGTACTTTACGAATCTTATCTTCAGGCATTTGCATACGCTCTGCTAACTCTTCTGGCAGAGGCTCACGGCCCATCTCTTGTAGCATTTGACGAGAGATACGGTTCAGTTTGTTGATGGTTTCAATCATGTGAACCGGAATACGAATCGTACGAGCTTGGTCTGCAATCGAGCGAGTAATTGCCTGACGAATCCACCACGTGGCGTAAGTTGAGAACTTGTAACCACGACGATATTCGAACTTATCTACTGCTTTCATCAGACCGATGTTACCTTCTTGGATAAGATCCAAGAATTGTAGGCCGCGGTTGGTGTATTTCTTAGCGATAGAAATAACCAGACGTAAGTTCGCTTCAACCATCTCTTTCTTCGCGCGACGAGCTTTCGCTTCACCGATAGACATACGACGGCTGATATCTTTGATGCTTTGAACTGTCAGAGAAGTTTCTTCTTCGATCATTTTCAGTTTTGAAATTGAACGGCGAATATCTTCTTCACTGCGACGAATTTTTTCAGCGTATGGTTTATCAGACGCTAAGATCTCGTCAAGCCACGCATCACTTGATTCATTACCAGTGAATAGCGTGATGAATGATTTCTTCGGCATTTTGCCATACTCAACCGCTGCCTTCATGATAAGGCGCTCTTGAGTGCGTACACGTTCCATTGAAGTGCGTAGCTCTTCAACTAGGTAGTCAAACTGTTTTGGAGTTAGACGGAACTCTTTGAACACTTCTAACACAAGTTCGTGAGCGGCTTGCGCTTTTGAACTTTCACTACCGTATTCATTGCACGCTAGCTGGAAGTTTTGGAAAGTATTACGTAGCGAAGTAAACTTCTCTAGAGCAAGTTCAGGATCAATACCTGTATCTTCTTCCTCTTCGGTTTCTTCGTCATCCACATCTTCGTCGTCTGAATCTGCGTCTTCATCATCAAGATCAGATTCAGCAAGTTCAGAACCGATGTGCGTAGCTGTCGGTGCTGTTGTTTCATCTGCATCTGGATCAACGAAACCGGTAATAAGGTCGGTCAGACGTAGCTCTTCAGCTTGAACTTTATCAAATTGCTCAAGGATGTATGGGATAGTGCCCGGATACTCTGCCACTGCATTTTGAACTTGGTTAATACCATCTTCAATACGCTTAGCAATATCGATCTCGCCTTCACGAGTCAATAGTTCAACAGTACCCATTTCACGCATGTACATGCGAACGGGGTCTGTAGTACGGCCGATCTCATTTTCTACGCTAGATAGCGCAGCCGCTGCGGCTTCTGCAGCATCTTCATCGGTGATTGTATCGTCATCATTCAGTGCAAGATCATCAGCATCAGGAGCAGTTTCTACTACTCGGATGCCCATGTCGTTGATCATTTGAATGATATCTTCGACCTGCTCTGAATCGACGATTTCTGCTGGCAGGTGGTCGTTTACTTCTGCGTAGGTCAGATAGCCTTGTTCCTTGCCTTTAATGACAAGTTGTTTTAGCTGTGACTGCGGATTTTGATCCATAGACGGTATCCAACTTAGTATCTGGTGAAGGAATTAGTATGCGAGTTGCAAACCACACATCTTAACAAATTAATTGATTGCTGACTATCTGAATAGGGTTACGCTTTTAAATCTAGCATTAACGCTAGTAGCTCCCGTCTCTCTTCGGTTGATAAACCGACGCTTCTTTCTTTGGCCTGCAGATTTTCAATTTGCTTTTCAACACACTGGGCAAGAATTTTGTCCAGCGAGTCTAAAAATATATCTTTTTCGTTGTCTTCGTCGAGGGGGATTTCCCACCCTGCTAGACGTGACAATAATGCCTCATGGCTACTATTTCGCCAGCGTTCAAGTAGCTGGCCCGTAGTAATATTGGGATGCTGATGACAATATTCAAGCACTTCCACAAATAAACTTAGACCAGGGACTGTTAACTCTCTCACAGTTGAGAGATCCGGTACCATATCAGCATAGCTCGGATTTTGAATAAGCAAAGCGATCACCTCACGCATTGGCGTGCGCTTGATCTCTTTATGTGGCTGAGGTCGAGTCTCTGTGTTTTTTTTGCGAGCTTGGCGAAGCCTATTATCAAATCCCGTTCTTTCATCTAAGAGTTTTTCAAGTAACTCTTGAAAATAGGGATCTGGAATCTTGTCGATAAGCGCACTGGCGTGTGCCCTTAGCGCCGACTTACCTTCATGGCTTCCAAGGTTTAACTGATGGATTTCGATCAGGTTATCAAATAGATAGCTTGAAAGTGGAGTCGCCTGCTCAATTTTTTGTTTCAATGCTTCTTTACCGTGTGCACGGACAAAACTATCGGGGTCTTCACCATCAGGTAGGAACAAAAATTTAAGCGTGTTACCGGTTTTTAAATACTGAAGCGCATTTTCAAGAGCGCGCCAAGCGGCTTCTTTACCCGCTCTGTCACCATCATAACAACACACCACGGTATTCGTTTGGCGGAAAAGTAGCTGTATATGATCACCTGTTGTCGACGTACCTAGCGAAGCGACGGAGTAATCCACGCCATACTGGGCCAAAGCAACCACATCCATATAGCCTTCAACCACCAAGATTTGTGGTGGTTCTCGATATGCCTGCATTACTTCATAAAGGCCATAAAGCTCTTTGCCTTTATGGAAGATCGGCGTCTCAGGAGAGTTGAGGTATTTAGGAGTGCCGTCGCCAATAACACGACCACCAAATCCAATGACACGTCCGCGGCGATCTCGAATTGGGAACATCACACGTCCACGAAAACGGTCGTAGCGATTGCCATTATCGTTTTCGATCAGCATACCGCCAGTAACCAACATATCTTGCGTTTGCTGTGTTTGACCAAAATTCTTGCGCACTAAGTCCCATTCATCGGCTATATATCCAATACCAAATTTCTGTACAATTTGACCGGATAACCCACGATCTTTCAGATAATCAATGGCTATTTTGCTTTTAGGCAGTTTGAGCTGATCACGATAAAACTGAGCAATGCTGCCCATAATGTCGTATAGATTACGCTTTTGCTCTGTATTGGCTCGCGGTTGGTTGGATTGAAAACCACCGCCTTGTCTTTGTTCTCTAGGAACGTCCAATCCGAGGTAAGAGGCAAGTTCTTCAATCGCCTCGACAAACTCTAAGCGTTCATACTCCATCATAAAATCAATGGCGTTACCGTGTGCACCACAGCCAAAGCAATGATAGAACTGTTTCTCTTGAGAGACGCTGAAAGATGGCGTTTTTTCGTTGTGGAAAGGGCAGCAAGCGCCGTAGTTTTTGCCTTTTTTCTTAAGTTTTACGCGAGCGTCAACAATGTCGACAATATCGAGTCGAGCGAGGAGGTCATCAATGAAACTACGAGGGATGTGTCCTGCCATAAAACCTTAGAAAAACGCACTAACAAAAAATGAAAGAGTAGATACAAACAAGCCGCGCATTCCGAAGGATAGCACGGCTTGTTGCAATTGATTTGGGAGATTAAGCCAGTTTAGAGCGAACTAAACCACTTACTTTACCCATATCTGCACGCCCTTGAATTTGAGGTTTAAGAACGCCCATTACTTTACCCATGTCTTGCATGCCCGCTGCACCTGATTCAGTAATTGCATTGTCAACCAATGCTGCTACCTCATCGTCAGTGAGTGGTTGAGGCATAAATTCCTCAAGTACGGTAATTTCAGCTTTCTCTGCATCAGCTAAATCTTGACGATTAGCTGCTTCAAATTGAGCGACAGAGTCGCGACGTTGTTTAACCATTTTAGTCAGAACAGCAAGAATGTCGTCGTCGTTCAGAGTAATCTGTTCGTCTACTTCACGTTGCTTAATTGCTGACAGAGCTAAACGGATAGTGCCAAGGCGCGCTTTGTCCTTGGCTTTCATCGCTAATTTTTGCTCTTCTTTGAGTTTTTCAATCAGAGCCATAACTAGAATCCTTTAGGACTTAGTTATTAGTACAGGCGAACGCGACGAGCGTTTTCGCGAGCAAGCTTCTTAGCGTGACGCTTTTGAGCTGCTGCTTTAGCGCGTTTGCGAACTGTAGTTGGTTTTTCGTAGTGCTCACGACGACGCACTTCAGAAAGGATACCTGCTTTTTCGCAAGAGCGTTTGAAACGACGTAGTGCAACGTCGAACGGTTCGTTTTCACGTACTTTAACTACTGGCATATGCCTTTCACCTCAGGGGTTAATTCGTTAATGCTGACTTCACAGTACCTAACTTAGCCGTTAGGTCTACAATCAGCTTGATCAAAAATGGTGCGGAATTTTAATCCGATCACACTGGCTTTGTAAAGTATTTTGTTGGGTAGAGTTTGCACAAAATTTGTTTGAGAAGCTAAGGCGCGGTAAGATTGCGCCAATTTTGAATTTGAGACAAAGACATCCAGGGTAAACCATGCGCATTATTGGTATCGAAACCTCTTGTGATGAAACGGGAATTGCCATTTATGATGATGAGAAGGGACTACTTTCTCACCAGCTTTATAGTCAGGTAAAACTTCACGCCGATTACGGTGGTGTCGTTCCTGAACTGGCTTCTCGTGATCACGTTAAGAAAACAATTCCGTTGATCAAAGCCGCTATGGCTGAGGCAAATCTGACTCCAAAAGATATTGACGGCGTTGCTTACACGGCAGGCCCTGGTCTTGTGGGGGCGTTGTTAGTTGGCGCAACAATCGGCCGCAGCCTTGCTTATGCTTGGGGCGTTCCGGCGGTTCCTGTACATCATATGGAAGGCCACCTACTTGCTCCGATGCTGGAAGATAATCCACCTCCTTTCCCATTTGTTGCGGTGTTAGTGTCGGGTGGACACTCAATGATGGTTGAAGTTAAAGGCATCGGTGAATACAAGATTCTTGGTGAGTCGATTGATGATGCAGCAGGTGAAGCGTTCGACAAAACCGCGAAACTGATGGGGCTCGATTACCCAGGTGGTCCACTGCTATCGAAATTGGCTGAAAAAGGCACGCCTGGTCGCTTCAAGTTTCCACGACCAATGACAGATCGTCCGGGTCTAGATATGAGTTTTTCTGGTTTGAAAACTTTTACGGCGAATACCATTGCAGCGAATGGCGATGATGAGCAAACGCGCGCCGATATCGCCCTTGCGTTTGAAGAGGCAGTGTGTGCAACCTTAACTATCAAGTGTAAGCGTGCACTGGAACAAACGGGATTCAAGCGTATCGTAATTGCTGGTGGCGTTAGTGCTAACCGCAGATTACGTGCCGATCTAGAACAGCTTGCGAAGAAAATCGGCGGTGAAGTTTACTACCCTAGAACCGAGTTCTGTACCGACAATGGCGCGATGATCGCCTACGCAGGTATGCAGCGTCTAAGAAATGGTGAAGTGGCCGATCTTTCCGTTCAGGCTGTACCACGTTGGCCGATCGACCAACTTGAGCCTGTTGCATAATCTCACGATGCACAAATAAAGGTCGCCCTATTGGGCGACCTTGCTATATCTAAGCTCCGAGCTCTTCATTAGCCAAATAATGATAGGCTGCGCTTTTGAAATCATATCTGGAATACAAAAGATGAATAAGTTTGCCATCGATGGCTGTGAAATGGCCTATCAGGATGTAGGTCAAGGACCAGTGATTGTTTTTGGTCACAGTTACTTGTGGGACAGCCAAATGTGGGCTCCGCAGGTTGAGGCATTGAGCCAACACTATCGTTGTATTGTCCCTGAGTTGTGGGCGCATGGTGATTCTGACTTTGCACCTAGTTCAACACGCTCACTCACTGACTACGCTCAGCAAATTCTTGCGTTGATGGATCACCTAGATATTGAAACTTTCTCACTGGTTGGTTTATCGGTTGGGGGAATGTGGGGGACTGAACTTGTTTCACTCGCGTCGCAGCGTGTGAATGCCTTGGTTCTGATGGATACATTTGTTGGCTTGGAGCCTGAAGTTACCCATAAAAAGTATTTTGCGATGCTCGATACCATCAGTCAGGTACAAGCGGTGCCTGCCCCGATTGTAGACGCAGTCACGCCGCTATTTTTTGCCAATAATGTTCAGCAAGATAACCCTCAATTGGTGGATCAGTTTGTTCAATCTCTAATGGCATTGAAAGGTGATAAAGCGGTAGAGGTTGCACGCGTAGGGCGAATGGTGTTTGGTCGTCGAGATCAGATTGAAGATATTGAGAAGTTTGCTCTGCCGGTGCTGATTGCCGTTGGGCAGGAGGATAAACCTCGCCCAGTGTTAGAGTCTTATCTTATGCACGATTGCATTAGTGGTTCAGAATTAATTCAGATCCCGAGGGCTGGGCATATATCGAATCTTGAACAGCCGGAATTTGTCACGGAAATGCTTAAAAATTTCCTAGACAGAATTCACGCTTAAAGTTATTCACCATCCAAAAATAAAGCCTCGTTATGAGGCTTTATTTAATCCATTCTTCTTTTCACCGACTTTAGGTTCAGTACCTTCCAGTAGGCGTTTTATATTCTGATGGTGTCTGAAAATGATCAGGCAGCAGAGCATAGCGACTGGCAGAGTATATTGTGGCTTTATCATCCAAGTGTAGAACGGTGCGAGCAGTACAGTGACAAGTGCCGCGAGTGAAGAGTATCGGAACAAAAAGGCAACACTGATCCACGTAGCAATAATCATAGCGGTCAGATCTAATCCAATAGGAGCGATCGCGCCCAGTGCAGTTGCTACTCCTTTTCCGCCTTTAAAATGGAAGAAAATAGGGTACATATGTCCTAAGCAAGCCGCTATGGCAATCACGCCTAGCATAATTGGATCAATACCTAAAAAGTAACCACCCCAGACGGGTATGGTGCCTTTCAGCATGTCACAGAGTAAGACAGCAACCGCTGCTTTCTTGCCACCGATTCGAAGAACGTTCGTTGCGCCCGGATTGTTCGAACCCACACCTCGTGGATCCGGCAATCTCAAAATACGACAAATTAAAACCGCACTCGAGATCGAGCCTAGTAGATAGGCTGAAATGATCATAACCAGTGCTAGTGGGGTCATAGTAGAGAACTCGTCCGAAACAGGTGTTAGCCAAGCAAGTAACTGATATCATATCGCGCTTGACGCTCTCAAACTACATATGTACGAGGTTTGAGGCAGAAATTGTACGACTTTTTACCTGATTTGGGTATCCGACCTCTAAGGAAGTAACAGATGGACAAAGTATTTATCGAGCAATTGGAAGTAATTACTACGATCGGTGTATACGACTGGGAGCAAGAGATTAAGCAAAAGTTAGTGCTTGATATTGAAATGGCTCATGACAATCGTCCGGCAGGTAAAAGCGATGATGTTGTTGATGCTCTGGATTATGCTCAGGTGAGTTCCGCAGTTCTATCGCATATTGAAGGTGGACGTTTCCTTCTTGTTGAGCGTGTTGCAGAAGAGATCGCTGAGTTGATCATGACCCGTTTCAATGTGCCTTGGATTAAGATTCGTTTAACCAAGCCAGGAGCTGTACCGCAAGCTAAAGGAGTGGGTGTTATCATCGAACGAGGCGTTGCATGATAACCGCTTATGTTGGTATAGGATCCAATATTGATCGACGCAAGCATATTCAAGCGGCGATTGAAGAGCTTAGAGCTCTGGGGCAGGATATTCGTCTGTCGACGATTTTCGAATGCGAAGCCGTAGGTTTTGAAAGCCATGCCTTCTACAACTTAGTGGCAGAGATCAAAACATCACTGACATTGACAGAATTTTCACGTCAATTGAGAGATATTGAGCTGAAATGGGGGCGCGCAGCGGACGCGGGTAAGTTTGAGCCAAGAACGGTCGATCTCGACATTATTTTGTTTGGTGAACAGGTTTCCAGCGAGAAACCGCAATTACCACGCAGCGATATTTTTAAATATGCTTTTGTTCTCCAGCCTTTGATGGAGCTTTGTCCACAACTGGTTGTGCCTCAAGATGGGCGAACGATTGAACAAATCTGGCAGCAATCCAATTTTAATGTTGTTCTAGAGCCTGTTCCAATGTGGTTTAGCTAATAAAAAGATGAGATTTTAATGAGTTACTTTGAAGCCTTTATTCTGGCTCTAATTCAGGGTTTGACGGAATTCTTACCCATTTCGAGTTCAGCACATCTAATTCTACCTTCGGCAATTTTAGGTTGGGAAGATCAAGGTCTGGCTTTCGATGTTGCCGTCCATGTTGGTACGTTAGCCGCGGTGGTGATTTACTTCCGCAATGAAGTTGTTAGTCTTCTTTCTGCTTTCTTTGCCTCCATTTTTAAGGGGGAGCGAAGCAAAGAGTCAAAACTGGCATGGATGATAGTTTTAGCGACGATTCCAGCTTGTGTCTTTGGTCTGCTGATGAAGGACTTTATTGAAATTTACTTGCGTAGCGCATGGGTCATTGCGACAACAACCATCGTTTTTGGCTTGCTGCTTTGGTTTGTCGATAAAAATGCCAAGTTAGTGGATGATGAATATACTGCCGATTGGAAGAAAGCTCTGTTCATCGGTATCAGTCAGGCTTTGGCAATGATCCCAGGAACCTCTCGCTCAGGTGCGACAATTACTGCCGCACTTTATCTTGGATTTACTCGAGAAGCGGCAGCGCGTTTCTCATTTCTAATGTCTATCCCAATTATTCTGCTTGCGGGTGGTTACTTAGGTCTCAAATTAGTCACTAGCGGTGAGCCAATTCATTTCGGCTTCCTGATGACGGGAATCGTTACGTCATTTATTAGTGCATATATTTGTATCCACTTCTTCTTGAAATTAATTTCTCGTATGGGAATGACCCCATTTGTGATTTACCGTTTGCTACTTGGTGTCGGACTTATAGTGTTTTTGACATTGAACTAACGAATTCATTTTCAACATGATCTTAACTAAGACCACATAGCCCAATCTCGCGCCAGCAGCGACATTATGGTATATATGTGGTCTTGATCTTTCTCTTCTTTGATTAATCATATGCGAATTTTTGCACTGACCTTATGCTTGATTCTTGGCTGGCTACAATTTGAACTGTGGTTTGGCAAAAACGGTATTTCAGATTTTCAAGCAGTGAACGCTGAAACGCAGGTTCAGCATCAAGTGAATAACAATCTTCAAGCTAGAAACAATGAAATGTTCGCAGAAATAGACGATTTACGCCAAGGCCTAGATGCTATCGAAGAACGTGCTAGGCATGAGCTAGGTATGATTAAAGAAGGTGAGACTTTTTATCGTATCGTTGGAGAGAATAATTAAATGACGTTAACCTCTTCACTCTCCATCGTGGCGGTGGTTCCTGCCGCGGGTGTCGGCAGCCGCATGCAGGCAGATCGTCCAAAGCAGTATCTCGAAATATCAGGAAAAACCATTCTTGAGCATACCGTTGAGAAGCTCTTAACTCACACATCGGTCGACAAAGTTATTGTCGCCATCAGTGATGATGACCCATATTTTCCTCAACTCAGTTTGGCGAATAATCCAGAGGTGATAAGAGTCTCTGGAGGCAAGGAAAGAGCGGACTCTGTGCTGTCAGCTCTCGATTACATCGAGAGTAATCAGTTAGCGCAGTGGGCAATGGTTCACGATGCGGCGAGACCTTGTGTTGACCTAAATGACATCGATAATCTGATTAAGGTAGCGATTACCAATCAACTCGGTGGCATTCTTGCTACGCCAGTCAGAGATACGATGAAACGAGCGAATGCTCAACAAAATATCGACCATACCGTTGATAGGGAAGCATTGTGGCATGCATTAACACCACAACTTTTTAAAACTCAACCGCTTAGATATGCTTTGTCGCACGCACTAGACCAAGGTGTCCAAATTACTGACGAAGCGTCTGCTATTGAATGGCTTGGGGAGAAGCCAGCTTTGGTTCATGGCCGAGCTGACAATATAAAAATAACTCAACCGGAAGATTTAGCGTTAGCCGAGTTTTATCTGACGAGAAATAAAGGATAACTCATGATTCGAATTGGCCACGGCTTTGATGTACATAAATTTGGTGGAGAAGGTCCCGTTGTTATTGGCGGTGTCGAGGTCCCCTATGAACAAGGGTTGATTGCTCATTCCGATGGTGATGTGGCTTTACATGCTTTATGTGATGCATTGCTTGGTGCGATTGCTGCTGGAGACATTGGTCGCCACTTTCCAGATACGGATGACAAATGGAAAGGCGCCAACAGTCGAGATTTGCTGCGCGATGTGTACCAGAGAGTACGTCAGCAAGGCTATATTTTAGGTAATGCGGATATTACGATTATTGCCCAAGCACCTAAAATGGCGCCTCATATCGACGCTATGTGTCAAGTTATAGCCCAAGACCTTGAGACCGACTTGACTAATATTAACGTCAAGGCAACAACGACAGAACGCCTTGGCTTTACTGGGCGAAAAGAAGGCATCGCAACTGAAGCAGTTGTGTTGCTTGTTAAAGAATAACAAAGCTTATTGAACGTGGGGAGGCGACAGCAATCCTTCGTTCAGTATGGAAAATACTATGTCTGATATTCTATCTTCATTGGCCTACTTAAATGGTAAGCCAACGTCTAAAGGTAAACTAAAAGCCCAACCAGAACATTTCCAAGTTAATGAAGATCTTGGTTTTGAGTTTACTGGCAGTGGTGAGCATTTAATGGTGCGCATCCGTAAAAGTGGGGAAAACACCAGCTTTGTCGCTAACGAGTTGGCAAAGGTGTGCGGTGTTAAATCTAAGGACGTCAGTTGGGCTGGTCTAAAAGATCGCCATGCTGTTACAGAGCAGTGGTTGAGCATTCATCTACCTAAAGGTGATATGCCTGACTTCTCTTCGTTCCTTGCTCAATATCCGAACATAGAGATATTGGCGACAGATAGACATAACAAGAAGTTACGCCCAGGCGATCTCGTCGGGAACCAATTTGTTATCACTCTCTCTGAAGTGACCGATGTCGCTGATGTTTTACAGCGTCTAGAAGCGGTGAGTAAAGCCGGTGTGCCAAATTATTTTGGTAGTCAGCGTTTTGGTAATCAAGGCAATAACCTCATCGAGGCAAGACGCTGGGGACGTGAAAATGTTCGCACGCGTAACCAAAATAAACGCAGTCTGTACCTTTCTGCGGCGCGTTCATGGATTTTTAACAGCATTGTTTCTGAGCGAATTGAAAAAGGTCTATTCACGCAAGCTGTCGATGGTGATTTGATCCTACAAGATAAAGCATTACAAGCCGTTGAACTTGACAGTTTAGAGCGAGTCAACAGCCAGTTGATGCAAGGGGATGTCCAGCTTACAGCGGCTTTAGCCGGTGACAATGAACTGCCTACCAAGAATCAGGCTTTAACGCTTGAGCAACCTCATTTAGATGCGGAACCCGATCTGATGGCATTGATTCGTGGCAATCGAATGCGCCATGATCGTCGTGAAATTGGCTTGATGCCTCAAGATCTGAGTTGGGAAGTCGAGGGAGATAACGTAACGCTGACCTTCTCTCTGGACGCTGGTTGTTTCGCGACAGCGATTATTCGAGAACTCATTGAAGAAATCGAAGTGGAGCGCCAATACCAATGAGCGATAGACGTCTGAGAATATTGATCAGTAACGATGACGGGGTGCATGCGGAAGGGATTCATACTCTAGCAGATGCGCTACGCGATATGGCAGAGGTGACCATTGTTGCCCCTGACCGTAACCGTTCAGGCGCTTCCAACTCTCTGACGTTAGAGCAGCCTTTGCGAGTGAATCAAATCGCTCCACTGGTCTACTCTGTGCAAGGTACGCCGACGGATTGTGTTCATTTTGCTCTTAACGAATTGATGAAAGATCAACTGCCTGATCTTGTTTTAACGGGCATTAATCATGGTGCGAACCTTGGTGATGATGTGCTCTATTCAGGCACGGTCGCGGCAGCGATGGAAGGTCACTTTCTTGGTGTTCAAGCCATAGCCTTCTCTTTAGTTGGCAAACATCATTTTGGAACTGCCGCCAAGATTGCGCGTCAAATGGTTGCTCAGCATGCTCGATCACCGATCCCAACGAACCGTTTACTGAATGTTAATGTCCCTGATGTGACGCCTGAACAGCTGAAAGGCACTGTGGTGACTCGACTTGGTGCGCGCCATCACGCAGAAGCAATGATTAAGCAGAAAGATCCGCGTGGTCATGATATCTATTGGCTTGGCCCTCCAGGCAAAGAACAAGATGCGGGTGAAGGTACTGACTTTTTTGCCATTGAACGCGGTTACGTGTCCATCACTCCGCTTCAAGTCGATCTTACGGCCCATGAGTCTCTTTCGAGTATGGATAATTGGTTAAAGGATAAGTAACAATGGTCAATCCACATGCTGACAGATTAATCGACTTTCTTGTCGCGAGTGGCATACAAGATAAAAAGGTACTTGATGCTATTTATCGCCTTCCTAGAGAACAATTTGTCTCTCAAGCGATGATGCACCAAGCCTATGATAATAACGCGTTGCCTATTGGTCAGGGACAGACAATTTCACAGCCTTACATTGTCGCTAAAATGACAGAAATGTTAGAGCTAAACAGAGACAGTCGTGTTCTTGAGATAGGAACGGGATCGGGTTATCAAACGGCGGTGCTAGCACAGCTTGTCGATCATGTTTACTCTATCGAACGTATTAAAGCATTGCAGTGGGAAGCGAAAAGGCGCCTTAAACAGTTAGATATATATAATGTATCGACTAAGCATGGCGATGGTTGGCAAGGCTGGCCAGCCAAGGGACCGTTTGATGCTATTATCGTCACAGCGGCAGCCGAATCGGTGCCTTCTGCATTACTAGAGCAACTGAATAATAAGGGTATTATGGTTATCCCGGTTGGAACAGAAGAGCAGCAGTTGTTAAAGATCACTCGTCAAGATGATCAATTCAGTTCAGAGATCATTGAGATGGTGCGCTTTGTTCCTTTAGTCGCGGGTGATCTCGCATAGTAATGAAGCGTTGTATCGTCTTACTTCTCATTCTTGGATTAAGCAGTATGTTATTTGGATGTGCTGCTCATTCGCCTGCACCAGTATCTGGTCTTCAAAAAGACTATGGCTCTGTTTCTCGTGGCAGTTATCGAGGCAGTTACTATCAGGTAGAAAAAGGCGACACGCTATATTTCATTGCTTATGTTACTGATAAGGATGTTAATGAGATAATTAGCTATAACTCATTAAAAGCGCCTTACACGATTTACCCCGGTCAGAAGCTTAAGCTATGGCAACCTGCATACAATGCTCCAGCCTATGGTGGCACAGGTGCTGGAGCTGCAATAGCGGTTGCAGCAGTACCATCGAAACCACAAACGAGTACAGTATCGAGTAAAAACTCGAATCAAAAGGTTACCCCGAGCAGTACAAAAAATAATCAAACACAGGTTAAAAAAGATCCTCCTAAGAAGGTTGATCAATCGAAATCAAAGGAGTATGTTGGTTCTAACGACAAACAAAAAGTGACCAACACAGCCAGTAAATCAACTTCAAACAACAACAAAATTTCCAAGTGGTTATGGCCAACAAAAGGGAGAGTAATCAAAAACTTCTCTGCTGGAGATCAAGGGAACAAAGGTATTGATATCGCAGGACAGCGTGGTCAATCTATCGTATCAACAGCAGGTGGCACCGTCGTTTATTCAGGCAATGCGCTACGCGGTTACGGTAATCTCGTGATTATTAAACATAACGACAATTACCTCAGTGCATATGCACATAATGATCGGTTGCTAGTACACGAAGGACAGAGTGTAAAAGCAGGCCAAAAGATTGCAACAATGGGCAGCTCCGGAGCCAGTAGCGTTCGTTTGCACTTTGAAATTCGCTATCAAGGTAAGTCAGTCAATCCAAAACGCTACTTACCATAAAATTTACTATTAGAGTAAAATAGCGACATTAGACGTAGTAATGTCTTGCTAGCTCGCCAGGGGGAGGCGCTATGAGTATCAGCAATGCAGCAACGAAAGTCGAACCATTCGAAGTTAGTGACGAAACGATGGATACGTTTCAAGCTACCGAATCCACTAAATTAGATTTATCTGAGGACGTCAAAGAAGAGTTTGATGCATCAAGCAAAAGCTTGGATGCAACACAGCTTTACTTAGGCGAAATTGGCTTTTCTCCACTACTCACCGCAGAAGAAGAAGTGCTATACGCGAGACGCGCTCTTCGTGGCGATGAGGCCGCACGTAAACGCATGATAGAAAGTAATCTGCGTCTAGTTGTAAAAATTTCCCGACGTTACAGCAATCGTGGCCTTGCTCTATTAGATCTTATCGAAGAGGGTAATCTTGGTTTGATCCGAGCGGTTGAGAAATTTGATCCAGAACGTGGATTTAGATTCTCTACTTATGCGACTTGGTGGATCCGCCAAACCATTGAACGTGCTTTGATGAATCAAACTCGCACAATCCGTTTACCTATTCATGTCGTCAAAGAGCTAAACATCTATCTACGTACAGCGCGTGAACTATCACAGAAACTCGATCACGAACCAACTGCTGAAGAGATTGCAACACAACTCGATAAGCCAGTTGATGATGTCAGTAAGATGCTGCGTTTGAATGAGCGTATAAGCTCGGTTGATACACCGATCGGTGGGGATGGTGAAAAAGCCTTGCTGGATATCATTCCGGATGTCAATAACTCAGATCCAGAGGTCTCCACGCAGGATGACGATATTAGAGATTCTCTGATTCATTGGTTAGACGAACTTAACCCTAAGCAGAAAGAAGTGCTAGCTCGTCGCTTTGGCCTACTAGGCTATGAGCCTTCAACGTTGGAAGAAGTAGGACGTGAGATCAATCTAACTCGTGAGCGAGTGCGTCAGATTCAGGTAGAAGGCCTACGTCGATTAAGAGAAATTCTTATCAAGCAAGGTCTGAATATGGAAAACTTATTCAGTGTTACTGAAGACTAACGTTGTCCTCTGAGTATTAAAAAGCCTTGGTAATTCCAAGGCTTTTTTGATCGTGATTGTCGTTCAATGAAATCGGTTTATTTCGACTTCAGTTTTGGAAAGACTTTTACTTGCTTGATGCGGTTTTCTTCCAACTCAACGATCTCCATCGGGTGACCAGAGACTTGCACGCTAAGATGACTTTCTGGGATGTCTTCTAAATGCTCTAGGATTAGACCGTTCAAGGTTCTAGGTCCATCAGTCGGTAGAGACCACTTGAGTCCTTTATTGATATCTCGGATATTGGCGCTACCCTCAATCAGGAAGCTACCATCACCTTGTGGACTGATCTCATCAGACAGGCTTGGTGCAATAGAGGTAGTAAATTCCCCTACGATCTCTTCAAGAATGTCTTCTAAGGTAATCAAACCAATGATATCGCCATATTCGTCGACAATTAAACCGATGCGCTCTTTATTGCGTTGGAACTTAAGTAACTGGACATTGAGAGGCGTACTTTCAGGAATAAAGTAGACTTCATCCGCCGCGCGCAAAAGTGTCTCCTTCGTTGACTCATTTTTTTCCAACATCAGGCGGTAAGACTCACGTAAACGTAACATACCAACCACTTCATCTATCTTATCGCGATATAGAACAACTCGACCATGCGGAGAGTGGGTTAACTGACGTACGATAGATTTCCAGTCATCGTTGATATCAATACCGGTAATCTCATTACGAGGCACCATAATGTCGTTAACGGTGACATGCTCGAGGTCGAGAATCGATATCAGCATGTCTTGGTGGCGGCGAGGAATTAAGCTGCCAGCTTCATTTACAACGGTTCTTAATTCTTCAGAGCTCAACGGATCTTCGGCACCGTGGTTTGCTTTTATGCCAAGTAAGCGAATAAAACCATTGGTGATAAAATTGACCAGTAAAACAAGAGGTGACAACACCTTCATTAGAATCGTGAGTAAGATACTACTCGCGTAAGAAACCTTTTCGGGATATAGAGCAGCAAGGGTTTTTGGGGTCACTTCTGCGAAGACAAGTATGACAAGGGTGAGGGCACCGGTCGCAATAGCAACGCCTAAATCCCCAAATAAGCGCATGCCGAGGATAGTGGCAATCGCAGAGGCAAGAATATTTACTAGGTTATTGCCGATTAAGATTAAACCAATTAGTCGATCAGGGCGATCAAGCAGTTTTTCTACGCGTTTAGCACCTTTATGACCATGGTTGGCAAGGTGTTTGAGTCGGTAGCGGTTTAAAGACATCATCCCTGTCTCTGAACCTGAAAAATATCCTGAAATAACAATAAGACACGCGAGTAGCGCAAATAAGATACCCGTTGATATGTCGTCCAAAGCTTATCTTTTCCTTGTTATGTTTGGTTAATTTATGACCTAATTTGTCAGTGAAGTCAATTTCAAAAAAGAACTGAGTATTGTAAAAGAAAGGTGCATCAGATGCACCTTTCTTAATCAACTAGTTCAAGATTATCTCGCGAACAAAGCGACTGCCAAAATAGGCAAGGGTCAGTAAGGTTGCGCCAGCGACGGCAAACCATGTGACTTTACGACCACGCCAACCTTTACGATAGTGGCCCCATAGAAGCACTGAGTAAACAATCCAAGCAATGAAGGAAAGAATGCCCTTGTGTGCTTTACCTTGTGCGAACATATCCTGCACGAAGACAAAGCCGGTTAAAAGAGTTCCGGTGAGTAACAGGTTACCGATTAAAATGATATTAAAGAGCTGTCTCTCCACCATGAGTAGAGGTGGCAGATTTGGATTGATCGCCAACGCTTTCTTCGCTTTTAATTTATGATCAAGCCAAGCTAATTGCAGCGCGTAAAGTGCACCAATGGTCAAGGTTGAATAGGAGAACAAAGCGAACGAGATATGTATCAGCAGCTTTGGATCTTGTTCAAGATGAGTAATGAAGGTGCTCGGCAGAAAAGCGGCGGCGATAAGATTGATCGCAGCAAAGCTGTAGACGACTGGCAACAAAAACCACAGGCGAGTTTTGAGCATCGCTCCGCTCATCACCAGCGATACGATAAAACTGATTAGTGAGGCGACATTTAGAATACTGAGATTCTGTCCCGAACTACCTAAAATGAGATCGCTCAGTAGCCAAGCATGAAATGCCAACGCAATAAATGCACTGACAAAGACAGTTTTTACACGGATGCCTGTTTGGTGAACAAGGCCCGGGACTATAGTTGCAATCGCTAATAGATAGAGTATTGCAGCAACAACGGCGATTAGGTTGTCCATTATTCTCTATAAGCTGGTGGATTTTTAACAAATTATACCCTGCATCAACGGCTTGAGCTATGACTTATCTCTTTCATTTGCGTGACTTGAGAGATCAAAACTCATCTAGGCAGTGTCAAGCATGGGTTGGCTAAGGTATACTCATAGTAATTTGTCGCCATTTTAAAGGGCGAAGCTCCTTGCAAACCGTCTAGGTAAAGAGACTAAGATGTTTGATAATTTAACGGATCGCTTATCCAAAACGCTGAAAAATATCAGCGGTAAAGGTCGCCTGACCGAAGATAATATTAAAGATACGTTGCGCGAAGTGCGAATGGCACTTCTTGAAGCGGACGTTGCATTGCCTGTTGTACGTGATTTTATTAAGCGCGTTAAAGAAGCAGCCGTTGGTGTAGAAGTTTCGAAATCGCTCACTCCTGGGCAAGAGTTCATTAAGATTGTTCAAAATGAACTTGAAGGTGTAATGGGTGAGTCAAATGAAGCGCTAAACTTAG
This sequence comes from Vibrio sp. TRT 1302, assembly GCF_050113875.1. Classification (NCBI taxonomy): domain Bacteria; kingdom Pseudomonadati; phylum Pseudomonadota; class Gammaproteobacteria; order Vibrionales; family Vibrionaceae; genus Vibrio; species Vibrio sp. TRT 1302. The sequence continues at coordinate 31,365 of NZ_JBNJOF010000006.1, forward strand.
CGGCTCAACCACCTGCTGTTATCTTAATGGCAGGTTTGCAGGGTGCGGGTAAAACAACATCGGTAGGTAAACTTTCTAAGCTACTGACAGAAAGAGACAAGAAGAAAGTCTTGGTTGTCTCTGCCGACGTATACCGTCCAGCGGCAATTAAGCAGCTAGAAACCCTTGCTGCTGATGTTGGTGTTGATTTCTTCCCATCTTCTGCCGACCAGAAGCCGATTGACATTGCCAATGCTGCCATTGATCACGCAAAGAAAAAGTTCTACGACGTTCTTGTTGTCGATACTGCGGGTCGATTGGCGGTAGATGAGCTAATGATGGCGGAGATTAAAGACCTCCACTCTGCGATTAATCCTGTAGAAACCCTATTCGTTGTTGATGCAATGACGGGGCAAGACGCGGCGAATACGGCTAAAGCATTTGGTGATGCCCTGCCTCTGACTGGTGTCATCCTGACAAAAGTTGACGGTGATGCTCGTGGCGGTGCGGCCCTATCTGTTCGCCATATTACAGGTAAGCCAATCAAATTCTTAGGTGTTGGTGAAAAAACCGATGCACTAGAACCGTTCCATCCTGATCGTGTCGCTTCTCGTATTTTGGGTATGGGTGATGTACTGTCTTTGATTGAAGACCTACAGCGCAACGTAGATACAGAAAAGGCAGAAAAGCTCGCTAAGAAGTTTAAAGAGAAAAAAGGTTTTGATCTCGAAGACTTCCGTGAGCAGCTAGGTCAAATGCAAAACATGGGCGGTATGATGGGAATGATGGATAAGTTGCCAGGTATGAGCAACTTACCAGACAACATCAAAGATAAAGTTGATGACAAGATGTTCAAACAGATGGAAGCGATCATCAACTCTATGACGATGAAAGAGCGTCAGCGCCCAGAACTGATTAAAGGCTCACGTAAAAAGCGCATCGCAGCGGGTTCAGGTACTCAGGTACAAGACGTTAACCGCTTGCTGAAACAGTTCACCCAGATGCAGAAGATGATGAAGAAAATGCAAAAAGGTGGCATGAAAGGCATGATGCGCAACATGCAAGGCATGATGGGTGGCATGGGCGGAATGGGTGGCGGTGGCTTCAACCCATTTGGTCGCTAAACTTACTCAGCAACAATATTTCAAGGTGTTAGCTGCGTCACAAACTTAGATCCCGTTTTATGTTGGTGAAAAAGTAGCTAAAGACCTTGCATTGCTCCGGAATAAGAGTAAAATTCCGGAGCTTTATTTTGGCACGAGCCCCAAACTATTTAGAGATAAATGGTTTCTGGGGTTAATTTTATTTTTGAGAAAGCAAAGAGGACGACATGGTAACCATTCGTTTGGCACGTCACGGCGCTAAAAAGCGTCCATTTTATCAAATCGTAGTAGCGGACAGCCGCAATGCAGCAACTGGCCGTTTCATCGAGAAAGTTGGTTTCTTCAACCCAACAGCTCAAGGTCAAGAAGAAGGTCTACGTCTAGACCTAGATCGCGTTAACCACTGGGTTGGTCAAGGCGCATCTCTATCTGACCGCGTAGCTAAGCTAGTTAAAGACGCTCAAAAAGCGGCTTAATTCTTTTTAGAAGTAGAAATTAGCTTATGTCGATGAAAGGTAAAGAAACAATGAGTGACGAAAAGATTGTTGTAGGCAAGTTTGGTGCTACTTACGGCATTCGTGGTTGGCTCAAGGTTTTTTCCTACACAGACAATACCGAAAGCATATTTGATTACACTCCTTGGTTTATTAAGCAAGGTGAAAAGTGGGTCGAGTACAAAGTAGAAAGCTGGAAGCGCCATAACAAAGGTTTGGTGGTAAAGCTGGAAGGTCTTGATGTACGTGAAGACGCGCAACTGATGACTAACTTTGAAATCTCTATTGACCCTGCTGTATTACCAGAATTGCCATCAGACGAGTTCTATTGGCGTGATTTGATTGGTATGCAAGTAGTAACCGATAAAGGTTACGATCTAGGCATTGTCTCTGACATGCTAGAAACTGGCTCCAACGATGTTTTGGTAATTAAAGCAAATCTAAAAGATGCTTTTGGGCAAAAGGAACGACTAATTCCGTTCCTTGAAGAGCAAGTGATCAAACATATTGATCGCGAAGCTCAACGGATCGAAGTTGACTGGGATCCTGGATTCTAACTCCAAGTAACGGAGCGATTGAACAATGTGGGTTGGCGTAATTAGCCTATTTCCTGAGATGTTCCGCAGCGTTACTGATTACGGAGTAACAGGTCAAGCGGTTAAAAAAGGTCTTTTGTCGATTGAGACATGGAATCCTCGTGATTTCACGCACGACAAACATCGCACTGTCGATGACAGACCTTATGGTGGTGGTCCTGGCATGCTTATGATGGTTCAGCCTTTGCGCGATGCTATCCACGCAGCCAAACAGGCATCACCAGGTAAGACGAAGGTAATCTACCTGTCACCTCAAGGTCGAAAACTTGACCAAAAAGGTGTTGAAGAGCTGGCAACAAACGAGAACTTGCTTCTGATTTGTGGCCGCTACGAAGGGGTAGATGAGCGTGTCATTCAATCTGAAGTCGACGAAGAATGGTCGATTGGTGATTTTGTGATGACGGGTGGTGAGATACCAGCCATGACGCTAATAGATTCAGTATCTCGGTTTGTTCCGGGAGTGCTTGGAGATTTTGCGTCAGCGGAAGAAGACTCTTTCGCAAATGGTTTGTTAGATTGCCCTCACTATACGCGGCCTGAGGTTCTAGATGGTAAAGAAGTGCCAGCGGTACTCAAATCTGGAAACCATAAGGATATTCGTCGCTGGCGACTAAAACAGTCGTTAGGCCGCACTTGGTTAAGAAGACCAGAGCTCCTGGAAAACCTAGCTCTGACTGACGAACAGGAACAATTACTAGCCGAATTCATTTCTGAATCTCGAACTTAGTAACCTATTAAATTTAGTATCAGTTTATTCTAGGAATATTGAAAATGAGTAACATCATCAAAGCTCTTGAAGAAGAGCAAATGAAAAAAGACCTACCTAACTACGCACCTGGTGACACAGTTGTTGTTCAAGTTAAGGTAAAAGAAGGTGAGCGTGAGCGTCTACAGGCTTTCGAAGGCGTTGTAATCGCAATCCGTAACCGTGGTCTACACTCTGCATTCACAGTACGTAAGATTTCTAACGGTGAAGGTGTAGAGCGTACGTTCCAAACACACTCTCCAATGGTTGATAGCATTGAAGTTAAACGCCGCGGTGCAGTACGTCGTGCCAAACTGTACTACCTACGTGAGCGTTCTGGTAAGTCAGCTCGTATCAAAGAGAAACTTGCTAAGAAGTAATGCTATAACTAGCGTTCTCATATTAAACGGAGTCCAATGGACTCCGTTTTTTTATGCGTTCTACTTAAAGAGTTGTGAACGCTTCGCTGTGAGAATCGAGATCGTGCTTGGTATCAAGGTCTGATACCTGATACTCAAAACGCGACTCTCATTTTCTCAGTACTGATCTTCCGACCAACCGTCAGCATCTGACATATCCGGTGCGCCGGGAATCGTATTTTCTTCGTCAGCCCACTCGCCAAAATCAATCATTTGGCACTGTTTACTGCAAAATGGACGGTAAGGGCTTTGCTCTCCCCAAACAACGTCGGTGCCACATTGAGGGCAGGGTACGGTAGTAATTTTTGACATGATGGTTCTCTAAATACCAAAAAATAGTATTGAAGTAGTATAACGCGTTAACTAGTGATTGTGTTTAGCAACAAACGGCAAGTTGAAATTCAACGTTCGCGATGGAAGCTTGGCCTGTTTTGAACTCAATAAATTTAATCGCAAAACGGTTCTTATGGCCTGAAATCATAGGATAGACGCCGAAATGCATCGGTATTTCAAGGCGTAAGATATTGGCTTCGTCAGCGTCACTTTGGTAGAAACCAGAGTTGGCATGTATGGTTCTAAAATGGCCAGTTTCTCGGGTGAGTTTTAGCCACTGATTCAGTGCTTTCGCTAAGGGCTGAAGGGTACTCAACCACTGATGAGCATCCGTTTTTCTCTGCTCAAGTGGTAGGTGTAACCAATGATGGAGAGCCGGAAGATCAAAGCAGCATGAGCCGCCAGGAAGATTAAACCTTTGGCGTATGGCGCTAAGAAAGCGATCTTCTTTGAGACTTTGTCCAAAACGTTCTGCGGCCATCAGCTCACTGTGAACGCTATCAACTTCGTTCAGAACGTCTCGCAGCATCTCTTGATCGACGCCTTCGACATTTAACCAAGAACGGTAAGCGAGGCGTTGCTTTTCGATGTCTTTAGCCAACTCACTTTTCAACTGAATCTGTTCAAAGATTTCCAGTAAGTCAAACAGTGAACGGTAGAAGATCAGATGCTGCATATTATCGCTGAACTGAGCGGCAATATTGAGTTGGTTGAGTAAAGCCTCAACCCTCAAATATATGCGGGTTTTCTCGTTCAGTGGATGTTCAAAATAATGCGTTGTCATTAATCGGCAGCTCTGGATTATTCATCCTTTATTCTCACAGATTTCCCCTACATATTTCTAGAAACTTTTTATGTAATTCTGTGATTTGATACAAAAGTTTTTGGTTTTTTGTATTATTTTTAATCACGTAATCGGCGATAGCGAGTCGCTGTTCGCGTGTCGCTTGAGAGGCGAGAATTGCCTTGGCTTGCTCGCTGTCTACGTGATCACGTTTAACCGTACGCTGAATTTGAGTTTCTGGGTCGACATCCACCACAATCACCTTGTCAGCTAAGGTTTGCAGGTTGTTTTCTACCATCAATGGAATGACAAGCAATGCGTATTCAGAGCGGACATTTTCAAGATCGTTTAGCATCTTATGTCTGATCATTGGATGGAGTAGGTTGTTAAGCCACTCCTTTTGAGTAGGATCGGCAAAGATAATTTCTCTCAGCTTGGCACGATTTAAAGCACCATCTGATTGAATCACTTCAGGTCCAAAATGTTGCTCAATCTGATGTAATCCATCACTACCTGGCTCAACGACCTGACGAGCGACGATATCTGCATCAACAATTTCAATTCCAAACTCTTGGTGGAAAATATTTGCGACGGTTGTTTTTCCACTCGCGATGCCGCCAGTGAGTCCGATGACGAGTGCCATATTAAATTCCTAGAAAATTGCTCAGATACCAATCCAAAATATCACTTCCCCACATCATACAAATCCAGCCGGCGATCGCTAGGTAAGGACCAAATGGAAATGCTTTGTCGATACCTTGTTGCTTCAGTCGGAGTTGGATTAAACCAAAAATGAGTCCTACGACGGAAGATAGCAGTATCACCATTGGCAGATATTGCCATCCCAACCAAGCCCCTAATGCCGCAAGAAGTTTGAAGTCACCGTATCCCATGCCTTCTTTGCCAGTTATCAATTTGAATAGCCAATACACAGACCATAAAGATAGGTAACCAGCCATCGCGCCTATAATTGAATCTTGTAGTGATACAGGGCTAATGTGGAGCAGAGAGAGTAGGATACCGGCCCAAGTCAAAGGTAGGGTGAGTTGATCGGGAAGCAGCATGGTATCGAGATCAATGAACGTGGCTGCGATCAGAACAAAGGTGAAGAAAATTAAGGCAATCGAGAAATAGCTGAAGCCAAGTTGATAGGCAACTAAGAATGAGAGCGCAGCACTGAGCAGCTCTACCAATGGATAACGTGCGCTAATTTTCGCATGACATTGATGACATTGACCTTTGAGTATCAGCCAGCTGACGAGAGGAATATTATCGACGAAACGAATTGGCGTTTGACACTTTGGGCAACTTGAGCGTGGTACGCTCAGATTGTAGATCCCCTGTGGTGGCTCAATATTATACTCAGGAAAGCTTTCAGCACATTCATGACGCCATTCCCGTTCCATAATGAGCGGTAGGCGATGAATAACCACGTTGAGAAAGCTACCAATGATCAGACCAAACACTGTCGCCAAAGTAGGGAAAAGCCAAGGATTGAAGTCAAAAATGTCCATATAGGAGTCAACTGTCCAATTTCACATATATCCTGAGTATACTACCCTAAGACATTCATTAAGTTAAAGATTGGTAGGTACATCGCTACAACTAGCCCTCCGACTGTCGAGCCAAGGAAAATGATGATCAGTGGCTCTAGCGTTTTGCCAAGGGTGTCAATACTACTTTCTACGCTTGCCTCGTATATATCCGCTATTTTGTTGAGCATATCATCCAATTTTCCTGCTTCTTCACCAATCATGACCATTTGTAAAACCATCTCTGGAAATGCTTCACACTGTCTCATCGCGACATACATCGGCATACCCGATGCGGTGTTTGTCGTGACACGCTCTAGTGCTTTTTGATAGTAAAGATTTCCCGCTGTTCGCGCCGCCGTTTCCAAGCATAAAAGAATAGGCAGACCAGCGCTAAAGCTTGTCGCCATTGTGCGGCTAAATCTAGCGATGGCGGCTTGTCCTAGCACTTTGCCAAGGATAGGTGCAGCGAGTAGCCATTGATTCCATCGTAAGGTGAAACGCATAGAGCGCTTATTAACAGACTTGAGAGTCAGATAGATTAGAAAGAGAAGTAGCAAGCTCACTCCGAGATAATCTTGGCTGAGCGAAGAGATGTGCAGTACCTGTTTAGTTAGCCAAGGAAGGTCGGCTCCGAAGCCAGCATATATAGATTCAAACTGAGGGATAACCAGTGTCAGCATTAAGTAACAGACGATTAGCGCGGTTAGCACGACCATGCTTGGGTATATTAGTGCTTTAACCACATTGGATTTGAGTTGTTCGGACTTTTCTCTATAGCTGGCCAATCGCTCAAATACGTCAGTGAGTTTACCGGTCTGTTCTCCAGTTACAACTAAATCGCGATACATTGCATCAAAATGAACACTGGTCATCCCCAGTGCCTGAGACAGAGGAACGCCAACTTCAATTCTTGCTGAAAGTCGCATGAGTATCGATTTCATTTCTCCTTTGTTCTGGTTCGTCGCGACTAATTTAAGGACTGAGATAATCGGCATGCCAGTGGAGAGCATAGTGGCGATTTGACGGGTCACAATCGTAATATCTTTCGCTTTTACTTGCTGAGTGAAGCGTTCGACCATGGATAGTGGACGTACGGTTATTTGAATCTCGTTTATATGATTCAGCTTTAGTTCACGTCGTACCTCGAAGTCACTATAGGCAAAACTGCGACCCGTAACTTTTGACCCAGAGCGGTTGATGCCTTTCCAGATAAAGGCTTTTATTTGAGGTCGGTGTTTAAGCGTCATCATTTCTCCACGTTACAAATAGAGCACACGTTGAAGTTCTTGGTAGCTTGTTATTCCGCAGAGCAGTTTTTCCACCCCCGCCTGTTTCAGAGTCATCATGCCTTGTTCTCTGGCAAGGCAATCAATCTCTTGGCTGCTGCTATCATCACTGACCGCATTAAGTAAAGTCTCGTTGAATGCCATCAACTCATAGAGTCCTACTCTGCCTGAATAACCGTTGTTGCATTCACTGCATCCCTGCTCGTGAGCTTGGTAGAGAGTGGCGTCGTCTGGTAGATCAAACTGTTTTTTTACCGACGTTGAAGGATTGAGGCGTTGTTTGCAGTGAGGGCATAGACGGCGAGCGAGGCGTTGGGCAATCACCAGACTCAGCGATGAAGACAGATTATAAGATTCAATCCCCATATTTTTTAATCGAGAAACGGCTTCGGAAGCCGAATTGGTATGAAGTGTGGTCAATACCAGATGGCCCGTTTGAGCAGCCTTAACGGCAATTTCTGCTGTCTCACGATCTCGTATCTCACCAACCATAATAATATCTGGGTCTTGGCGCAGAAATGCTCTAAGAGTCTTAGAAAAGTCGAGACCGATATGCGGTTGAATCTGAACTTGGTTGATACCAGTTAGGTTTATCTCTACCGGGTCTTCTGCTGTGGAAATATTAATCTGGGGGGTATTGAGAATTTTTAAGCCAGTATACAGGGAGGCACTTTTCCCGCTTCCTGTTGGCCCTGTAACCACAATGAGTCCTTGAGGTTTGTTGAGGGCGTTAAGATAGATCTGCTTTTGATGAGATGTATATCCCAGTGTATCAAGGTCGAGGGTCGTAGAACGACTATCCAGCAGACGAACCACAATTTTTTCTCCCCATAATGTCGGTAAACTCGACACTCGGATATCTATTGCAGCATGTTGGCTTAGCTTCAGTTTTATCCTGCCATCTTGCGGAAGCCGTCGCTCCGCAATATCGAGCTTGGCAAGGATTTTGAGTCGGGTGGTGAGGCGTCGGCTTAAATGATGAGGTGGCTGCTGACTTTCTACTAGTAGCCCATCACAACGCATACGGACGCGATATGATTGTTCATAGGGCTCGAAATGAATATCTGAAGCGGTTTTCCTTACCGCATCTAAAAGGATCTGATTGATATAGCGACTTACAGGCGCGTCATCTTGGCTAAGATCTTCAACCGATGTCATCTCCTCCTGAGTAATGTCAACCAATGAAGCCAGTTCCTGCTCATTAATGTCCCTTCCAAAATTGGCGTGCAGTGTGACGTCTGATTTTCCATAAACGCGCCGTATAGCGCCTTGAAGTTGTTGGAAGTCGGCCAAGACGAGATCTATTTGAAATCCGGTAGCAAAACGAAATTCCTCTTCAATTTCACTATGTGTAATATCGGTGACGGCGACCGTTAGAACCTGTCCACTTTGCTCAATTGGTAACGCGGAAAATCGTGTGATGAGCTCCCTTAAGCCTAGCGTGTTGCACAACTTCGCATATTCAAATTGTTCGAGGTTGGTTTCTGGCTGTTCGAAAAGCTGGGAGATCACTTTAGTTAGTTGATCAGAATTCAATAACTTCAATGATATCAAAGCTTCGGGCGCAGACTGACCAGAAGCTTTGATGTGATTAAGTAGTAAGGATTCTTGTTGGTGATTAAGAATACTTGCTTGTCTTAATATTGAAGGCAATGTGGTTAGCATTAGTTTTTAGGGCACCAGTTATCCGCAGTACCATCAATCGATGTGCATACAACACTCCATGTCACTCCCCCAGAAGAGACTTCAGGGATTAAATCCACCATATCGCCATTTTCTAGCCGACCTTTTGTTTTTGAGGGATTGATTGACGCTCGCACTTTCTGTCGGCCGCTTATTGCGTCGGCAATTGACTCGACTGAAAAGTCGCCAAGATCTTGAGCTAAAGGAACGTCGCCATTACCAGAGGTGCAATCTGGCTCCCCTCGGATGAGACAAATGGAAACCGCGGTCTTCATTGCCATGGATGCATTGAGCATTTCACTGGCATGAGCACGAGTTACGTAGTTTTGATAACTGGGGATCGCTAATGTTGCAAGTACCGCCACAATTGCAACAACGACCATCAATTCGATTAAGGTAAAGCCTTTATTCTTTTGCTTCGTTGCCATCTTTCTCACCTCTAGTTTGGGGACTGTGTGGCAAAAGAATACGAGGGGGAGAATGGATAAGGTATGTAGCAGTGAGTTGTTCTGGACAAGAAGAGAGCAAAATAATCCTTTTTTGCACATAAGTGTCAGAAGGATTTGACGTTGTGGGAAAAAATAGAGGCTTGAAGGCCTCTATTTCTTTATTAGTTAGTGCTGATGTTTTTATTTAAAGCGCATGGAAAGATCCATCGCCTTGATATGTTTAGTTAATGCTCCAACCGAGATGTAATCCACACCCGTTTCCGCGTACTCACGTAGAGTCTCTAAAGTGACGTTACCGGAGTTTTCTAGTGCGGCACGACCTGCATTAATCTTCACGGCTTCGCGCATCATATCGGTTGTGAAATTATCCAACATAATGATGTCTGCACCTGCTTCAATCGCTTCTTGTAGCTCAGCAAGACTTTCTGTTTCAACTTCGACAGGTTTACCTGGATTAAGCTCTTTAGCCGTTTTGATGGTTTGCGTGATACCACCATTAGCGATGATGTGGTTCTCTTTAATCAAGTAAGCGTCGAAAACTCCGATACGGTGGTTGAAGCCACCACCACAAGCTACCGCATATTTTAGTGCGCTGCGTAGACCTGGAATGGTTTTGCGGGTATCAAGTAAACGACAGCCAGTGCCTTCCAGTTTTTCAGCATATTGAGCGGTGGTAGTTGCACAACCAGAAAGTGTTTGCATGAAATTCATCGCGTTACGCTCACCTGTAAGTAGCGCGCGAGAAGGACCTGAAAGGGTACAAAGAACCTGATTTGGCTCTACTTTGTCACCATCTTCGACATTCCATTCAATGGTGACTTCGCCACCTAGCTGCTTAAACACTTCATCAGCCCAAGCTTTGCCACAGAAGACACCGTGTTCGCGGGTGATAATGGTTGCTTCGTTGTGGGCATCTGCGGGAATTAGACTTGCGGTAATATCAGCAGCAGGGTCAAGTGTGCCACCAAGATCTTCTTTGATGGTATCCGCGACGGCTCGGGAGATCTCTAGAGGAAGTTGTTGTTTCAAATATTCGAGACGTTCTTGGCTATTGTGTGTGTTTTTCATCGCAAATCTAATACGCAGTTGGACAAGAGGTGGGCATGATACGCTGACTGAGAGTGAAATTCAGCCATTAATCTCGCATTTCATGGTCAAACAGATAAAATCGTGAGGACTGAATAATATAACGAGCAGCAAAATGATTGATGATCAGGGTTGGTACAGTAAAGCGCGACGAGTTGAATCTCCATTCTTCGATCAAAGAAGCGAGCCACAGGATATCTCTTTGCTGGTGGTACATAACATCAGCCTCCCGCCTGGGCAGTTCGGTGGTCCTTATATTGAGCAGTTTTTTACTGGCAAGTTGGATCCTGAGCAGCACCCATTCTTTAAGGTTATCCATCAAATGGGGGTTTCGGCACACTGCTTGATTCGTCGTGATGGTGAGGTCGTACAGTTTGTTCCATTTACCGCTAGAGCTTGGCATGCGGGAAAGTCGAGCTTTGCTGGGCGTGAAAAGTGTAATGATTATTCGATAGGCATCGAGCTAGAAGGCAGTGATTTTGTCGCTTACACCGATGCGCAGTATCAAGCATTGACTGAACTAACTCAACAGATTCAGCAGGAGTATCCTTTAATCACACTTCCGCGCATCACAGGACATCAGTATATAGCGCCACTGCGTAAGACAGACCCTGGGTTAGTGTTTGATTGGGCTCGATTTAGGAACGGACTACGCTCTATAGCTAGCTAGAGCGCTTCACGGCTAGATAACAGGATGGACTTGTTCTCTAGAGGGAATCGTAATCCAGCTCTACAGCGTCTCTTGATATTCCACCAAAATTTGCTCCACCCAAGTCGTGATACGTTCATCACTTAACTCATATTGTGAGTCTTCATCTAGCGCCAGGCCGACAAACTGGCTTTTGTCTTCGGTGAGAGCTTTCGAAGCTTCAAACTGATAGTTTTCATCGTTTGGCCAATATCCAACGACGTTAGCCCCCGCTTTTTTCACTTCATCGTGCAGAAAGCCCATGGCATCTAAGTACCATTCGCCGTAACCTTCTTGATCGCCTAGACCAAACAGAGCAACGGTTTTTCCTGTCAGTGGCAGGCTCTCTATTTGATCCCAAAGCTCGTTCCAGTCTTCTTGGATCTCGCCAAAATCCCATGTTGAAATCCCCAAAATCAGAAAATCATAGTCAGCCATTAAAGACAGAGGCGCTTCTTTAACATTGTGAATATCAATAAGGTCTTCACCAATAATGGCACGGATCTTCTCTGCTGCCATTTCGGTATAACAAGTGGTTGAGCCGTAAAATAGACCGATTTTCATAGTATTCTTTTCTGTATTGGAAAATTGATGGTGAATTCTAAACACAAAATGGCGAGCTTTGCAGCGAATATCCGTCGGTAGGATGAATTTTTATAGCTTTATTACTCTTAGGAACTTACATTTGAGCGCATAACGAAATAAAGAGGTTTGCTGTGTCTGAACAAATGTCACCTGATCAAGGAATAGTTGAGCAGTTTTTAGATTCAATGTGGATGGAAAGAGGGTTGTCAGAAAACACTTTAGATTCATACCGTAATGATCTGGTAAAACTATTGAAGTGGATGGCAGCAAACAACTATCGTCTCGATTTTATCAGCCTCTCTGGACTTCAAGACTATCAGTCTTGGCTCGCTGACTCGGGCTATAAACAAACCTCGCGAGCAAGAATGCTATCAGCGATTCGTCGTCTTTTTCAGTATCTACATAGAGAAAAAATTCGCGGTGATGATCCCAGCGCACTACTCATCAGTCCCAAACTGCCAAAACGACTACCCAAAGACTTAAGTGAAGAACAAGTTGAAGCGCTTCTCAATGCGCCAGATCCCAATGATGCAATGGAGTTACGTGACAAAGCGATGCTTGAGTTATTGTACGCTACTGGATTGCGTGTCACTGAACTCGTCAGTCTGACAATGGAAAACATCAGTTTGCGACAAGGGGTGGTAAGAATCACAGGTAAAGGTGGCAAGGAACGTTTAGTCCCGCTGGGTGAAAATGCTATCGAGTGGATTGAAACTTTTTTGCAGCAAGGTAGGTCTGAATTACTTGGAGAAACAACTTCGGATGTCGTTTTCCCGAGTAAACGAGCTCGTCAAATGACGCGCCAGACATTTTGGCACCGAATCAAACACTATGCCGTGTTAGCAGGGATTGATACTGAGCAGCTTTCTCCCCATGTTTTACGACATGCTTTTGCGACACATTTGCTCAATTATGGCGCTGATCTGCGTGTCGTGCAGATGCTATTGGGGCATAGTGACTTGTCGACAACACAAATTTATACTCATGTAGCAACGGAGCGATTGAAGCAGCTGCATAGTGAACACCACCCAAGAGCATAGTGTCTCTTGGTTATAACATGATTGATTTAAGGTGAATTGAATGAGCGTATTACGCCGAATGACGTTACTGACATTACCATTTATTTTGGCTACTCAGACCGTTTCTGCCGCTGAAGTTAAGTTTGACAAGGAACTGCTTGAGCAGCGTTTTGCCAAGCTTGGTCTTGAAGTCAAAGATGTGGTTCCTGCTGAAGTTGAAGGTTTGGTTGAAGTTCAAACCAGCGGCGGTGTTTTATTTGCAACGCCATCAGGTGATTACTTTTTAGCGGGTACCTTGTATAAGTTGGATGCAGAAGGTCAATATGAAGATGTTCTTGCTAAACGTCAGGCGCCCCTAAATGCGGCGAAGATTGAAGCATTCAAAGACAGTATGATTGAGTTCAAGGCGGATAACGAGAAGTATGTTGTAACCGTATTTACTGATATTACTTGTGGTTACTGTGTTCGCCTGCACAGCCAGATGAAGGGTTACAACGAACTTGGTATCACTGTTCGCTACATGGCATACCCTCGTCAAGGTGCGACGGGTTCTGTTGCTGATCAAATGGCGGCGATCTGGGGTGCAAAAGATCCTCAATCAGCGATGCATAACGGAAAAGTGAATCGTGAGTTTCCTGAGCAAGGCGAGGACTATGCGAAATACCAGCAAATCATCCAGCAGCACTTTGCACTGGGACGTGAGTTAGGTATTAGCGGTACACCAGCGATCTTCCTTCCAAATGGTGAAATGGTTGGTGGTTATCTTCCTCCTGCACAGTTACTCCAACGTCTTCAACAAACTCAATGATTTGAAAAGAGCCTCTAATTAGAGGCTCTAATATTTATTATGATAGAAATTCAACGCAGACCTGAAGCTGATTTAAGTTTACTTCCTGACTCCATCGCCCCTTTACTGAAACGCATATACATATCCCGTGGTATTCGTAGCATCGAACAGTTGGAAACCACTGCCCGTGGACTACATTCGTACCAAAAGTTACATGGGATAGATAAAGCGGTTGAGTTGCTGTTTAACGCATTGCAAGCCAACAAACGCATCATTGTTGTTGGTGATTTTGATGCCGATGGCGCTACCAGTTCCGCGTTGTCTGTGCTGGCGTTGCGTATGCTTGGCTCAAGTAATGTTGATTACTTGGTACCAAACCGATTTGAAGATGGCTACGGCCTCAGCCCTGAAGTGGTCGACCAAGCGATTGAGCTTGGTGCAGAGGTCATCATGACGGTCGATAACGGCGTATCATCGATTGAAGGTGTTCGCTATGCGAAGCAACAAGGTCTCCTGGTTCTCGTAACAGACCACCATCTTCCGGGTCATCAGTTGCCTGAGGTTGATGCGATGGTCAATCCCAATTTGCAGGAATGCGCTTTTCCCTCTAAAGCTTTAGCGGGCGTTGGTGTTGCCTTCTACCTGATGATGGCGCTGTGTGTACATATGCGCAAAAATGGTTGGTTTACCCAGCAAGGAATGGCTGAACCGAAGCTGATGGAACTGATCGATTTAGTGGCATTAGGCACGGTTGCCGATGTGGTGCCACTGGATGAAAATAACCGAATCTTAGTTCATCAAGGTTTGCAGCGGATTCGTGCAGGTAAAGCGCGACCAGGCATTCAAGCTTTGATAGAGGTAGCCAAGCGAGATGCTCGTCGACTGGTTGCGTCTGACTTCGGTTTCGCCCTCGGACCGCGAATCAATGCGGCTGGACGTTTGGATGACATGTCGTTTGGCGTTGAGTTGTTGCTGAGTAACAATATTCATGCTGCTCGTCGTATGGCGAGTGAACTGGATGGTCTGAATCAGACACGAAAAGAGATCGAAGAAGGCATGAAACAGGAAGCGATGGCTTTCTGTGAGCGTCTGCAATTCGGTGAAACTGATATGCCACATGGTTTGGTTCTGTTTCAAAGAGACTGGCATCAGGGCGTGATCGGTATTCTGGCTTCACGTATCAAAGAGAAGTTTCACCGTCCGGTCATCGCGTTTGCTGATGGAGGAGAGGGGACAATTAAGGGGTCTTGTCGCTCAATTCCTGGCTTGCACATGAGAGATGTATTGGATCGCATTGACACCCAGAATCCCGGCATGATCATTAAGTTTGGCGGCCATGCAATGGCAGCAGGTTTGACCATCGAAGAGAAAAACTTTGAACGTTTCTCTCAGTTGTTCGATGAGGCGGTAAAGCAGGACTTGGATGATGCGGCGCTCAAAGGTGTGATTTTATCCGATGGCGAATTGGCGCCAGAGGAGTTCTCAATGCATATTGCTGAGATGCTGCGCTCAGGTGGCCCTTGGGGGCAGGCGTTTCCCGAGCCTGTTTTTGATGGAGAGTTTAAAGTTTTGCATCAAAAGCTGGTGGGAGAGAAACACCTCAAGCTAATGCTCGAACCTTTGCATAAAGGCCATCCGACCAACATCCTCATCGATGGCATTGCCTTTAATGTCGATTTACGTCGTTGGCCTGATGCATCCGTTAAAACGGTTCGCTTAGCTTATAAGCTCGATATCAATGAGTTTCGTGGTAATCAGTCATTGCAATTGATGATTGACCATATTGAGGCGCGATAAAGGATGGGGCTTTGCCCTATAGAGTGCTTCACTTCGAACAGCGAATTTGGACTTTGTCTTTTAAGGGCTAGAGTCGGGTAGTGAGTTGATAGAACCTGTGCTGTTAATGGTATTGACAGGGCAGATTCTATCGAAGATCTATTTTTCTCGCCTCTCTCGCCTCACCTATCTCACCGTCTTATCCCGACACATCCCATTCATATTCTTTTAAAACTAAAAAGATAAACTGTGACCCCTAGCACGTTACATGCCCATCTGTTTACAAATTGTAATTGGTCTGACCAATTTAATTGCTGTTTTAATCAGCTATTGTTATCAAAGTGTTGGTGTAAGGGCTGTTCTATGATTTGGGTCAATTTTTGACTGGAACTTGCGTTTTAATTATGTTAATTTTCCTGCCAACTTGAAATTGGTAATACCAATTGACTGCAAAGAGTAGAAGAAAAACAACTATGGCTTATCAAAGGATTCGTCAGCCAAAACTTTCTGATGTCATTGAACAAGAATTGGAAAGGCTGATAGTGGAAGGAACATTGTCTCCGGGGCAGCAGTTGCCACCAGAGCGTGAGTTAGCGAAGCAGTTCGATGTCTCACGTCCTTCAATCCGTGAAGCGATACAACGCCTCGAAGCCAAACGTCTTCTTACTCGTCGTCAGGGCGGTGGCACATTTGTTAGCGAGAGTATTTGGACAAGCTTTTCTGATCCTCTGCTAAATTTATTGTCTAGCCACTCTGAAACTCAGCTGGACTTACTGGAAACTCGCCATGCGATGGAAGGTATTGCCGCTTACTTTGCAGCAGTTCGTGGAACCGAGGAAGACTTTGCTCGTATTCAGGCTTGCCTGAAAAACATCAGCGAAGAGCAAACGAAGAAAAATGTCGAAGCTGAAGCTGGGGCTGTTATGCAATTTTTGATTGCCCTGACGGAAGCTGCGCACAATGTTGTGCTTCTGCATATTGTTCGTAGTTTGGCTCCTTTGCTTGAGCAAAACGTCTTACAGAATTTAAAGCTCTTACATCGCCGCGATGAAGTGGTCGAGAAAGTAAGTAAACACCGAGCTAATATTGTGGATGCGATTGTTTCGGGTCAGCCGGAAAAGGCACGTGAAATGTCACACTCACACTTAGCTTATATTGAAGAAACATTGTTGGATTTGACTCGTGAAGAGTCACGCAGAGAGCGCTCTTTGCGTCGAATTCAGCAAGGTAACGATTCTTTAAACAAGAAACGGTTACTTAAATAAGTAGATCCAACCAATAGAAGGATAGATCGCCATGTCTGATATGAAGCATGACGTAGATGCACTGGAAACTCAAGAATGGCTACAAGCACTTGAGTCAGTTGTACGTGAAGAAGGTGTAGAGCGTGCTCAGTTCCTATTAGAGCAAGTTCTAGACAAAGCACGTCTAGACGGTGTTGATATGCCAACAGGTATCACAACTAACTACATCAACACGATTCCTGCAGACCAAGAACCCGCTTACCCAGGTGACACAACACTTGAGCGCCGTATTCGTTCTATCATCCGCTGGAACGCAATCATGATCGTTCTACGTGCATCTAAGAAAGACCTTGAGTTAGGCGGCCACATGGCGTCTTTCCAGTCTTCTGCTGCATTCTACGAAGTATGTTTCAACCACTTCTTCCGCGCTCCAAACGAGACGGACGG
Source organism: Vibrio sp. TRT 1302 (assembly GCF_050113875.1). NCBI lineage: Bacteria > Pseudomonadati > Pseudomonadota > Gammaproteobacteria > Vibrionales > Vibrionaceae > Vibrio > Vibrio sp. TRT 1302. The sequence continues at coordinate 48,403 of NZ_JBNJOF010000006.1, forward strand.
TGGCGATCTAGTTTACTACCAAGGTCACATTTCACCGGGTATCTACTCTCGTGCATTTGTTGAAGGTCGTCTAACTGAAGAGCAGCTAGATAACTTCCGTCAAGAAGTAGACGGTAAAGGTATCCCATCATACCCACACCCTAAACTAATGCCTGAGTTCTGGCAGTTCCCTACAGTTTCTATGGGTCTAGGTCCAATTTCTGCGATCTACCAAGCGCGTTTCCTTAAGTACCTAGACGGCCGTGGTCTGAAAGATACTTCTGCTCAACGTGTATACGCTTTCCTAGGCGACGGTGAGATGGATGAGCCAGAATCACGTGGTTCATTGTCTTTCGCTGCGCGTGAGAAGCTAGACAACCTATGTTTCCTAGTTAACTGTAACCTACAGCGTCTAGACGGCCCTGTAATGGGTAACGGCAGCATCATTCAAGAGCTAGAAGGTCTATTTAAAGGCGCTGGCTGGAACGTTGTTAAAGTTATCTGGGGTAGCAACTGGGATGCTCTGCTTGCTAAAGATACAACAGGTAAACTTCTACAGCTGATGAACGAAACTGTAGATGGTGACTACCAAACATTTAAATCTAAAGATGGCGCATACGTACGTAAGCACTTCTTTGGTAAGTACCCTGAGACAGCTGCACTAGTTGCAGACATGACAGATGACGAAATCTTCGCTCTTAAGCGTGGTGGTCACGAGTCTTCTAAGCTATACGCAGCTTACAAAAACGCGGCAGAAACTAAAGGTCGTCCAACTGTAATCCTAGCTAAGACAGTGAAAGGTTACGGTATGGGTGAAGCGGCTGAAGGTAAAAACATCGCGCACCAAGTTAAGAAGATGGATATGACTCACGTACTACACCTACGTGACCGTCTAGGTCTTCAAGACATCCTAACTGATGAAGCAGTGAAGGCGCTTCCTTACCTGAAACTTGAAGAAGGTTCAGCGGAATACGAATACCTACACGCTCGTCGTAAAGCATTGAAAGGTTACACGCCACAGCGTCTACCTAAATTTACTCAAGACTTCCAAGTTCCTGAGCTAGAAGAGTTCGCGTCGCTACTAGAAGAGCAGAAGCGTGATATTTCTACTACAATGGCTTACGTTCGTACTCTTAACATCCTGCTTAAGAACAAAAACATTGGTAAGAACATTGTTCCTATCATCTGTGATGAAGCACGTACGTTTGGTATGGAAGGTCTATTCCGTCAGATCGGTATTTACAACCCACACGGTCAGAACTACACGCCACAGGATCGCGACATTGTTTCTTACTACAAAGAAGCAACATCAGGTCAGGTACTTCAAGAAGGTATCAATGAGCTAGGTTCAATGGCATCTTGGGTTGCAGCTGCAACATCATACAGCACTAACGATCTACCAATGATCCCATTCTACATCTACTACTCAATGTTTGGCTTCCAACGTGTAGGTGATATGGCATGGCTAGCTGGCGACCAACAAGCTCGTGGTTTCCTACTAGGTGCAACAGCTGGTCGTACAACGCTTAACGGCGAAGGTCTACAGCACGAAGATGGTCACTCGCACATTATGGCGGGTACAGTTCCTAACTGTATTTCTTACGACCCAACGTTCGCATACGAAGTTGCTGTTATCATGCAAGACGGTATCCGTCGCATGTACGGCCCTGAGCAAGAGAACGTGTTCTACTACCTAACAGTAATGAACGAAAACTACGCGATGCCAGCGATGCCTGAAGGCGCTGAAGAAGGCATCCGTAAGGGTATCTACAAGCTTGAATCTTACGCTGGTGACAAGTCTAAAGTTCAGTTGATGGGCTCTGGTACTATCATGAACGAAGTTCGTAAAGCGGCAACAATCCTAAGTGAAGAGTACGGCATTGCATCTGACGTGTTCTCTGTAACGTCATTCAACGAGCTAACTCGTGATGGCCAAGCGGTAGAGCGTGACAACATGCTGCACCCAGAAGCAGAAGACAAAGTACCTTACATTGCTCAAGTTATGGGTACAGAGCCAGCGATCGCAGCAACTGACTACATGAAGAACTACGCAGAACAAGTTCGTGCGTTTATGCCTTCTGAGTCTTACAAAGTGCTGGGTACTGATGGCTTTGGTCGTTCTGACAGCCGCGAAAACCTACGTCGTCACTTCGAAGTGAACGCAGGTTATGTCGTAGTAGCAGCGCTATCTGAACTAGCTAAGCGTGGTGATGTTGAGAAATCAGTAGTAGTTGAAGCTATTGCTAAGTTCGACATCGACACTGAAAAAACTAACCCGCTATACGCTTAATTGAGAAGGTAGATAAGAAATGGCAATCGAAATTAATGTACCAGACATCGGTGCGGATGAGGTTGAAGTTACTGAGATTCTTGTAAGCGTTGGCGACAAGGTTGAAGAAGAGCAGTCTCTGATCACAGTTGAAGGCGATAAAGCTTCTATGGAAGTTCCTGCATCTCAAGCAGGTATCGTTAAAGAAATCAAAATCGCAGAAGGCGACAAGGTTTCTACTGGTTCTCTAATCATGATTTTCGAAGCCGAGGGTGCAGCTGAAGCTGCACCTGCTCCTGCGGCAGAAGCGGCTCCAGTAGCAGCTCCAGCTCCAGCAGCAGCGGCAGAACTGAAAGAAGTTTTCGTACCGGATATCGGTGGCGACGAAGTAGAAGTGACTGAAATTATGGTTGCAGTTGGCGACAGCGTTGAAGAAGAGCAATCTCTTCTTACCGTTGAAGGCGACAAAGCTTCTATGGAAGTTCCAGCACCATTTGCAGGTACTCTAAAAGAGATCAAAGTAGCAGCTGGCGATAAAGTATCGACTGGCTCTCTAATCATGGTATTCGAAACAGCTGGCGCTCCATCAGCGGCACCAGCAGCAGTAGAAGCTCCAGTGGCAGCCGCTCCAGCAGCATCTGCAGCAAAAGAAGTGAACGTTCCTGATATTGGTGGCGACGAAGTAGAAGTGACTGAAATCATGGTCGCAGTTGGCGATACAGTGGAAGAAGAGCAATCGCTCATCACTGTTGAAGGCGACAAAGCTTCAATGGAAGTTCCTGCACCATTCGCGGGTACGGTTAAAGAAATCAAGATTGCAGCTGGCGACAAAGTGTCTACTGGCTCACTCATCATGGTATTCGAAGTGGCGGGCGCAGCGCCTGCACCTGTAGCAGCTCCAGCACAAGCAGCAGCACCTGCAGCGGCAGCTCCTAAAGCAGAAGCACCAGCGGCATCAGCTCCAGCAGCTGGCGATTTCCAAGAAAACAACGAGTACGCACATGCGTCTCCAGTTGTTCGTCGCCTAGCTCGTGAATTTGGCGTTAACCTATCTAAGGTTAAAGGTACTGGTCGTAAGAGCCGTATCCTGAAAGAAGACGTTCAGTCTTACGTTAAAGAAGCGCTTAAGCGTCTTGAGTCTGGCGCAGGTGCAGCAGCATCTGGCAAAGGGGACGGTGCGGCTCTTGGTCTACTACCATGGCCAAAAGTTGACTTCAGTAAGTTTGGTGAGACAGAGGTTCAACCTCTATCACGTATCAAGAAGATCTCTGGTGCGAACCTACACCGTAACTGGGTAATGATCCCTCACGTTACACAGTGGGATAATGCAGACATCACTGAGCTAGAAGCATTCCGTAAAGAGCAGAACGCGATTGAAGCGAAGAAAGACTCTGGCATGAAGATCACTCCACTAGTGTTCATCATGAAAGCGGCAGCTAAAGCACTTGAAGCGTTCCCAGCGTTCAACTCGTCTCTATCAGAAGATGGTGAAAGCCTAATTCTGAAGAAATACGTGAACATCGGTATCGCGGTAGATACGCCAAACGGCCTAGTTGTTCCTGTATTTAAAGACGTGAACAAGAAAGGCATTTACGAGCTATCTGAAGAACTAATGGTAGTTTCTAAGAAAGCACGTGCTGGTAAGCTTACTGCAGCAGATATGCAGGGTGGCTGTTTCACGATTTCAAGCCTTGGTGGTATTGGTGGTACTGCGTTTACTCCAATCGTTAACGCGCCAGAAGTTGGTATCCTAGGTGTATCTAAATCTGAAATTAAACCAGTTTGGAACGGTAAAGAATTTGAACCGCGTCTACAACTTCCACTATCTCTATCATACGACCACCGTGTGATCGATGGTGCTGAAGGTGCACGTTTCATTACGTTCCTAAATGGCGCACTATCAGATATCCGTCGTCTAGTTCTTTAATTCAGATAGACGATTAAGAGGCGGCAACTAAGCCGCCTCTGCTAATAATAACTACCAGACAATTTGATAGCAGACCTTAGATTCAATAAGGTTTTACCCATCGAATTGTTGTCTAGCTCACAGGCTAAATTGATTTACTTTTCACTCCATTAACATCTCTGTAAACTGTTGGCGGTCTGAAAATAACTGTTTAAAACAAATCGACTTGAACATATAAATCAATACCCACTCAGCCTGTTAGGGATAATGACTACAAGAGGTCACAATGAGCAAAGAAATTAAAGCCCAAGTTGTTGTACTTGGTTCTGGTCCTGCTGGTTACTCAGCTGCATTCCGTTGTGCAGATTTAGGTCTTGAAACTGTACTTATCGAGCGTTACAACACCCTAGGTGGTGTATGTCTGAATGTTGGTTGTATCCCATCTAAGGCGCTTCTACACGTTTCAAAAGTAATTGAAGAAGCTAAAGCGATGGCTGAACACGGCGTCGTTTTCGGTGAGCCACAAACAGATATCAACAAAATCCGTATCTGGAAAGAGAAAGTTGTAAACCAACTTACTGGTGGTCTTGGCGGTATGGCTAAGATGCGTAAAGTTAACATTGTTAATGGTTACGGTAAGTTCACTGGTCCTAACACTATTCTTGTAGAAGGTGAAGGCGAGTCAACAACGGTTACTTTTGACAACGCTATCATCGCAGCAGGCTCTCGTCCTATCAAACTGCCATTCATTCCACACGAAGATCCACGTATCTGGGATTCAACGGACGCTCTAGAGCTGAAAGAAGTACCAGGAAAACTACTGATCATGGGTGGTGGTATCATCGGTCTAGAAATGGGTACGGTATACCAGTCTCTTGGCTCTAAGGTAGACGTCGTAGAGATGTTCGACCAAGTTATCCCAGCGGCAGATAAAGACATCGTTAAAGTTTACACCAAGCGAGTGAAGAACAAGTTCAACCTAATGCTAGAAACGAAAGTGACAGCAGTTGAAGCGAAAGAAGACGGTATCTACGTTTCAATGGAAGGTAAGAAAGCGCCAGCAGAAGCTGAGCGTTACGATGCTGTTCTTGTTGCTATCGGTCGTGTTCCAAATGGTCTATTGATCGATGGTGAGAAAGCGGGTCTAGAAATTGACGAGCGTGGCTTCATCAAAGTTGATAAGCAGATGCGCACTAACGTTCCTCATATCTTCGCGATCGGTGACATTGTTGGTCAACCAATGCTTGCTCACAAAGGTGTGCATGAAGGTCACGTTGCAGCAGAAGTTATTTCTGGTAAGAAACACTACTTCGACCCTAAAGTTATTCCTTCAATTGCTTACACTGAGCCAGAAGTGGCGTGGGTTGGTAAGACTGAGAAAGAAGCGAAAGCGGAAGGCATTAACTACGAAACAGCGACATTCCCATGGGCAGCATCTGGTCGTGCGATCGCTTCAGACTGTTCTGATGGTATGACTAAGCTGATCTTCGATAAAGACACGCACCGTGTAATTGGTGGTGCTATCGTTGGTACTAACGGTGGTGAACTACTAGGTGAAATCGGTCTAGCTATCGAGATGGGTTGTGATGCAGAAGATATCGCTCTAACTATCCATGCTCACCCAACTCTACACGAGTCTGTGGGTCTAGCAGCGGAAGTGTTTGAAGGTACTATCACTGACCTACCAAACCCTAAAGCGAAAAAGAAAAAGTAATTTTTTCGTAGAGACGCTAAAAAACCGCTGATTCATCAGCGGTTTTTTTATTGTTCGATTTCGCTCAGACAGAAAAAAGGCCTACTCAACAAAGGGTAGGCCTTTAACATTTACTCGTAAAAATTATGCATTTTCAGCATGCTTGTAGATGCACAGCATATCAAGGTAGCTTTGTGTCAATCGAGACATAACCACTTCATCTTGAATTCGGTTGGCTTGAACAAACAGTGAATAGAAGATTCCGTGGAATAACGTAGCCAGATGTGCTGGTTCATGCTGGTCACACACTTCACCACGTTCGATCGCTTTAACAAACATATTTTGTACTAATAGCTGGTTAGTACGGTTGGTCGTCACAAACAGTGGCCACACTTCATCACGAGTCGATGCGCTCCACTCAAACCAAACTTTTAGCCAATGGCAGTCATTAACCACCAAATCAACCATATTGTTTGTTAGATTGTTTAAGTTTTCCTTCGCGTGGATATCCAAATCGATATTGTCTGAGAGGAAGTTTGAGAACTGACGTACTACGTAGTTAAGTACATCATCAACAAGATCTTCGCGAGTAGGGAAATAGTTAAAAACGGTAGCGACAGAGACTTGTGCAATTTCAGCAATATCAGCGTGACCACCACGCCCGATGCCACGACGGGCAAACACTTCGAGAGCGATTTCCATTAATTGCTGCTTTCGTTTTTGCGGTGATAGACGTGTACGGGGTCTTTTAGCTATAGAGTCCATAGTTAATTTCCTTGCCAAATGAGTTGTTAATATAATTGTCTGGGCTGTGCCCTATTTTAGTATTTTATAAATTGCATGACGCTCTATGAGTGTAATGGTGCATATGTGTCAGGTCAACGATTTCTGCTTATTTTATAATCACTTTTGTTAATATCGTGCTAAGGATCAACCTGAAACATTAAATTTATCGGTCATTATTTTAGGCAAACGTTTTTCCTTGATGCTGGCTAGTGCTAAACTACGGCCTTAAAGCATCAGACTGTACGTAAGTGGTTATTCATTGACCAGGTACAGAGAACGTGAAAAACGAGATTGGTATGAAACATACAGTAGAAGTAATGATTTCTGAGCAAGAAGTCAGCGAGCGAGTAAAAGAGTTAGGTAAGCAGATTACTGAGCACTACAAAGGTAGTGAAGATCTAGTCATGGTTGGTTTGCTACGCGGATCATTCGTATTTATGGCGGATCTGGCTCGTTCGATTGAGCTTACTCATCAAGTTGATTTTATGACCGCTTCTAGTTATGGCAACACGATGGAAAGTTCACGTGATGTTCGCATCCTTAAAGATCTTGATGACGACATCAAAGGTAAGGATGTTCTGCTTGTAGAAGACATTATTGATACAGGTAATACGCTAAATAAGGTTAAGGAGATTTTGAGTCTTCGTGAGCCTAAATCAATCGAAATCTGTACTCTACTAGACAAGCCATCTCGTCGTGAAGTTGACGTGGATGTGAAGTGGATTGGTTTTGAAATACCTGACGAATTTGTTGTTGGTGTTGGTATCGACTATGCACAGAAATACCGTCACCTGCCATACATTGGCAAAGTTGTACCTCAAGAGTAAGTAAAACTCTTTGAAGTGACAAAAAGCAAACGCCCGCATTCAATAGCGGGCGTTTTTGGTTGTGCTTAGCGACAGAGTAAATGGTGTTCTGGGTTCAGAATCGATTCCATTGCTTTCTGGTATGAAGTATCTACAGACTCCCGAGAGCTGGAGCGAACCCCTAAATACTCGAGTTTGCCATCACCGATACCATAGACCACGCCATGAATTTCGACTTCTTGTCCACGCTCCCAAGCGTTTTGCAAGATAGTTGAGTTGCCCAGATTATAAACCTGCTCCGCGACATTGATTTCGCCCAGTTTGTCAGCACGCTTATCTACAGGCATGGCATCTAAATAATTACGGTGCTTGAAGTAGAGATCTCGAATATGCAGTAACCAGTTGTTGATCAGACCGAGTTGTGGATTATCAATGGCGGCATTAACACCACCACAGCCGTAGTGACCACAAACGATAATATGCTTAACTTTGAGCACATCGACTGCGTATTGGACGACAGAGAGGCAGTTAAGGTCGGTATGTATTACCTGATTGGCGACATTTCGGTGAACAAACAACTCCCCCGAGTAAAGTCCGGTAAGACGCTCTGCGGGTACGCGACTATCTGAGCAACCAATCCAAAGAAAGCCTGGGCTTTGGCCTTCTTCTAACTTCGCAAAGTACTCGGGACGTTCTGCTTTAATCGATTCTGACCATTTGGAATTGTTTTCAAATAGCTGTTTAATTTCCGGCATTTCTTCACAACCTTTAAAATATACTTGCACCACTATACACAATGTTACAATTTCCTTCCTAGTTAAATTGGCCAAAAAGGTACTCATCTGACGTGTTTGAGCGCCAAAAATCATAAACTTAGTCGTTATCCTAACAAATGGTTATAAAGTATGAGTTATAGGATGTGATTAACACTTATCTCTACTCGATAACATTTGATAACATGATGTAAATAGCGCTATTTCGCAGCATTTAGCGTCATTTTTGCCTACAAATTCTAAGGTTATGCTGTCTAAGAACTAGCATGGATTGATATGACTTTAGAGTAAAACGTTGTAATGCCAATACATAACCACAGTGGCGTCACCATCGAGGGTGTCTGTGGGTAATGTTGAGTAATAAGCATGGAGCAAAGTTGTGTTCGCGAATCGTTTTGAAGATATAAATCTCAGAGGGGATTTGTTTGGTGGTGTGACAACTGCCATTATTTCTTTACCGTTAGCACTTGCTTTCGGTGTCGCTTCAGGAGCTGGTGCGGAGGCTGGCCTTTGGGGAGCCATCATGGTCGGTTTATTTGCGGCCTTGTTTGGTGGATCAAACACGCTGATCTCTGAGCCTACCGGTCCTATGACGGTTATCATGACGGCGGTACTCACCAGTATGGTGGCGAAGTACCCAGAAACCGGTATGGCAATGACTTTTACTGTTGTCATGATGGCAGGTGCTTTCCAAATTTTACTTGGTACGTTGAAGCTTGGAAAATACGTCACTTTGATGCCATATAGCGTGATCTCCGGCTTTATGTCGGGAATTGGCGTTATATTAATTATTCTCCAGCTCTCTCCATTGCTCGGTCATGCCGCTCCATCCGGTGGCGTCATGGGCACGCTTTCTGCGTTGCCAGAAACGGTCGCTAACATGAGATTTAGTGAGCTGTTTCTTGGTTTGCTAACCCTAGCAATTCTGTTCTTCTTTCCTAAACATTATCGTAAGTATGTTCCAGCTCAGTTAGTCGCTCTGATCGTTGTGACCTTACTTTCCGTCATTCTATTTGATACCGATGCCATTCGTCGCATTGGCGAGATCCCAGCAGGACTGCCTTCTTTGGTGATCCCTCAGATTGATCCGGCGATGTTTACTGAGATGGTGATCGATGCCTTAGTGCTGGGTACTTTAGGCTGTATTGACACATTGCTAACAGCGGTCATTGGTGATTCCTTAACGCGTAAAGAACACGACTCAGATAAAGAGCTCCGTGGCCAAGGTTTGGCAAACATGATCTCAGGTCTGTTTGGCGCCCTGCCTGGTGCAGGGGCAACAATGGGAACGGTAACCAACATCCAAGTTGGTGCACGCTCTCCGTTATCTGGTGTGATTCGTGCTCTGGTGTTGGCACTGGTGGTTCTTGTCGCGGGTGGTTTGACTGAGCCGATCCCAATGGCGGTGCTAGCCGGTATCGCGGTCTATGTTGGCTTCAATATCCTAGATTGGAGTTTTATCCAACGCGCGCACAAAGTCAGTTTTTCTGGTATGGCGATCATGTATGGTGTTATGCTGCTGACTGTATTCGTTGACTTGATTGCAGCTGTTGGACTGGGTGTATTTATTTCCAATATTATTATTATTGAGCGTTTAAGCCGTGAGCAAGCAAGACAAGTGAAAGCCATCAGTGATGCAGATGAAGATGATGTGCCTTTAACTGACAGTGAACGAGGTTTGTTGGATAAAGCGAATGGTAAGGTTCTCTTTTTCTACTTGTCTGGACCGATGATTTTCAGTGTATCTAAGGCAATTTCGCGTCAACATAGCAGCATTTCTGATTATGAAGTCATGATCCTAGACTTGACCGATGTGCCTATGATTGATGTTACGGTGGGACTGGCACTGGAAAACGCTATCAAGGATGCATTGGATGCCAACTGTCAGGTTTACTTGCTATGCCCGAATGAACAGACACGTCAACAATTGGATAAATTCCACGTCATTGACTTAGTGCCAGAAGGGAACACGTATAAATTCCGCTATGAAGCATTAAAAGCCGCAGTGAAGCATGTGGGAAGTGATGAGCATCAGGACGAAGCGATATAAGTCTGATGCTTTAGAGTAGAAAAAGCGCCACCGACCTTGTTCGGTGGCGTTTTTATTTGTGGTTAAGTTAGGCAAATCTTATTTCCAAAATATTCGAAAGGTTTAATTGTAATCATCGTCATTCAACGATAAACTGAATTTCGAATACGCAAAGCAATGGCAGTCGTAACTTATGTATGCATTAGAAATTGAGCAGCTCCGCAAGACTTACGCGGGGGGACTTGAAGCGCTAAAAGGCATTAGCTTAAATGTCAAAAAAGGTGATTTTTACGCCTTACTCGGTCCAAATGGTGCCGGAAAATCGACCACGATCGGAGTCATATCATCATTGGTTAATAAGAGTTCTGGTCAGGTAAAAGTGTTTGGCTTTGATATTGATAAAGATCTTGAGCTCGCCAAGCAGCACCTCGGTCTTGTGCCACAAGAATTCAATTTTAATCAGTTTGAAACCGTTGAACAGATAGTGCTTCAGCAGGCTGGTTACTATGGTGTGTCAAAATCCGTAGCCAAAGAGAGAGCAAAAAAGTATTTATCTAAGCTCGATCTGTGGGAAAAACGTAGCGAACGTTCACGAAATTTGTCTGGCGGGATGAAGCGACGTTTAATGATCGCTAGGGCGCTTATGCACGAACCTCAGCTATTGATTCTGGATGAACCTACTGCGGGTGTCGATATTGAGCTACGCCGTTCAATGTGGGAGTTCCTGAAAGAAATCAATCAAGAGCAGGGGATCACTATCATTCTAACGACTCACTATCTAGAAGAAGCAGAAATGTTGTGTCGTAACATTGGGATCATCAATAAAGGTGAACTGATCGAAAACACAACAATGAAGGCGCTACTAAGCAAACTGGATGTGGAGACATTTATTCTTGATCTTGAAGAAGGCTCGGCACAACCAGAGTTGCATGGGGTGAAGAGTCAGATTTTTTCTAATGATTCGTTAGAGATCGAAATAGAGAAAACTCAGGGATTGAACGGCATATTTTCTCAGCTATCGGAGCAGGGTATTAAGGTGTTGTCGATGCGTAACAAAGCCAATCGCCTTGAAGAATTGTTTGTCAGTATTGTACTAGAGGGGAGCCAATAATATGTATCGTTTATATTGGACAGCGTTTTGTAGCCTACTGACTAAAGAGGTTAACCGTTTTACGCGTATCTGGGTACAAACACTGGTGCCACCAGCCATTACGATGACCTTGTACTTCATCATTTTCGGTAGCCTAATTGGTTCGCGAATTGGTGAAATGAATGGTTTCAGTTATATGGAATATATCGTCCCGGGATTGATCATGATGTCGGTGATTACCAACTCGTACTCTAACGTTGCGTCCTCTTTCTTTAGCGCGAAGTTTCAGAGGAATATAGAAGAGTTGTTGGTCGCGCCAGTACCAAATTATGTGATCATTTTAGGCTTTGTGATGGGCGGGGTCGTGCGTGGTTTATTGGTTGGTACGATCGTTACTTTTGTGTCATTGTTCTTTGTTGATCTCCAAGTTGATCACTGGGGCATTATCATTGCAACGGTATTTATGACCTCAGTAGTATTTGCATTGGGTGGTTTGATCAATGCGGTCTATGCTAAAACCTTCGATGATATCTCGATCATCCCAACCTTTGTGTTGACTCCACTGACCTATCTTGGTGGTGTGTTTTACTCAATCAGCTTGCTACCAGAATTTTGGCAGGGTGTGTCGAAGATCAACCCAATCGTCTACATGGTAAACGCATTCCGTTATGGCTTTCTCGGTGTCTCTGATGTTGGCATAGTCACTTCATTCAGTGTCCTTGGTGTTTTTGTCGTATTGCTATACGGCGTTGCACATTATCTAGTGACACGAGGAATTGGCTTGAGAAGCTAAAGAGTAAGATAACAAAAAAGGGTTGGCTTAACTGCCAACCCTTTTTTTTGGGGAAGATTCAGTTATTCCGCCGAGCTTGAAGTCGATTCAGACGGATCTTCTTCTTTGCTCTCAACTGAGATTTCCACCACTTGATTATCAATCAGGCGTGCTTTACCTAAGAACGCAGACATCAAGATAACGATCTGCGTGGTTTCAGCGGATACCACTTGAAGTGTACGGGCGTCGCGGATGAAGATTTCATCTGGGTGTAGCCCGGCAGCGCGTAACTGATCGCTGGCATCTTCAATCACAGACGCGTAGTCATCTCGGCCACCACGAATGGCGCTACTGATCCAACGCATCGTGCGTGCCAGAACAGGGGCTCGTTGGCGTTCGTCAATTGTGAGTAAGCCATTGCGTGAGCTCATTGCCAGTCCATCCATTTCACGAACGGTTGGTACGCCAATGATTTCGATATCCAGAGCCAAGTCTTCCGTCATTTTGCGAATAATGGCGAGTTGCTGGAAGTCTTTTTCACCAAAACAAGCAACGTCAGGTTGGACGATATTGAACAACTTGGTTACAACGGTCGCAACGCCACGGAAATGCCCTGGACGAGACGCACCTTCAAGAATATTAGACAGCACAGGAACTTCAACAGTGGTCTGATTCTCAATTCCCAGTGGATAGATAATCTCTGGAGTCGGGGTAAAGACCAAATCAACGCCTTCAGTCGTTAACTTGCTTAAGTCATCATCTAACGTGCGTGGATAGTTGTTGAGGTCGTCAGCACGATCAAACTGCATTGGGTTTACGAAGATGCTAACAACAACGATGTCCGCATTTTCGCGCGCCTTACGGACTAACGTAAGGTGACCTTCATGGAGGTTGCCCATAGTTGGTACAAACGCAACTTTGCGGCCATCACGTTTGTGCTGTTTGATTTGCTCACGCAGAGCGGAAATTTCAGCAAAAGTTTGCATGGCTATCATTCCTTAGGCGATTGTATGTGCTTCGTCAGGGAAGGCACCGCTTTCAACATCTTGCTTGTACTTCGCGACAGCGCTGCGCATATCACCCGTTTCAGCAAGGAAGTTTTTCGAGAATTTTGGCATGTAGTTAGCTGAAATGCCGAACATATCGTGCATCACTAAGATCTGGCCGTCAGTCACATTACCCGCACCGATGCCGATCACTGGCACTTCACACACTTCGGTAATGCGCGCTGCAAGTTCTTGCGGTACACACTCAAGCAGGATGATTTGAGCTCCTGCTTCTTGTAGTGCAAGTGCGTCACGTACCATGCGATCCGCTTTGTCTTGCTCACGTCCCTGAACTTTGAAGCCACCAAAGATGTTGACTGACTGTGGTGTCAGGCCGAGGTGTGCACATACAGGAACGGCACGCTCTGTTAGTGTTTTCACTGTGTCGACTAGCCAGTCGCCACCTTCAATTTTGACCATATTGGCGCCAGCACGCATTAAAGCAGCTGCGCTCTCACAAGCCTGTTCAGGCGTTGCATAGCTCATAAATGGCATATCAGCCATTAGTAGGCAGTTTGGGCTGCCAGCACGCACACAGCGCGTGTGGTAGGCAATATCATCGACAGTCACTGGTAGTGTGTCACGAGTGCCTTGTAAAACCATTCCTAGTGAGTCTCCGACTAGCAGCACCGGCATCTCTTGGCTTTCAAATAACTGACCAAAGCTCGCATCGTAAGCGGTAGAAGTGGCAAATTTACGACCTTCTTGCTTCCATTTCATCAAGTCGCTAATAGTAATTTTTTTCATGATTGTTCCTTACAGGAGTTGGCTATGATTGCCAAATACGCAGACCGTTTTGCTCAACGACTTTAAGTAAGTCTTCCAGTCTGGTCCCACATGGGAGGGTTAAATTTGGTGCGATTTCTGCGAGCGGGTAGAGCACGAATTCACGCTCTTTCATTCCATAATGAGGAACGACCAAACGCTCGGAATCAATCACCTCATTGCCATAAAGAATCAAATCGAGATCTAAGGTTCTTGGGCCCCAGCGTTCTTCTTTACGGACACGCCCTTGCTCTAGTTCAATTGTTTGTGTGCAATCAAGTAGTTCAAGAGGCGTTAATTCGGTTTTAATTTCGACAACTGCGTTGATGTAGTCAGGTTGATCCTGAGGTCCCATCGGTGTACTGCTGTACAGCGATGAGGTTTGGATAAACTCGGACTTAGGGAGTTGTTTTAAGGCATCAATTGCCGCATTAGCTTGAGAGACAGGATCACTAAGATTACTGCCTACTGCGATAAAAACAGTGATCATTGTTATGCCTTAGGCTTCTTCTTGCGGTAGTTCTTACGGCGGCGCTGTTTAGGTTGACCTTCGACGGAGGCGTCAAGATCTGCAACCATGGCTTGGCGCATATTGCGACCCGCGTTCTGGAACGTTTCCCACCATTTGGCTAACTGTGCGGTTTCACCTTGCTCCACTTCACCTCGCATTTCGAGGAAGTCGTAGCCTGCACGGAACTTGTTAAGTTCCATTAGACGGAATGCGCGTTTGCCATTACGGCGTGGCATACGTAGCTGGAGCTGCCAAATTTCGCGGATAGTCGCGGTGTGGCGGCGTGGGATCGCAATTGTTCGAACTTGATCATCAAGTACAAAGTTGCTTGCTTCCATTATCGCGTCGTAGAACGAGAGATTGCGCTTTTCCATCAGCTGTTTGGCTTTCTCTTGCAGTGGATACCACAGCATGGCTGCAAACATAAATGCAGGGTTGATGCGTTTACCTTCTTCGATACGCTGATCAGTAGAATCGAGCACGAGATCCAGCATTTGCTCAGTTTGCGATGAGTAATCTTCAGTGAAGAACTCAGCAATGGTCGGGAAAAGCTGTTGGAAAAGGTTGTATTCACGCATCAGGTGATAAGTTTCTAGGCCATGGCCAGACTGAAGCATTTTAAGGGACTCTTCATAGAGTCGGGCAGCAGGGATCTCTTGCAGTAATGTTGCTAGTTCTTCTATCGGAGCCGCGGTGTCTTCTTCAATATCGAAGTCCAGTTTTACCGCGAATCTGATCGCACGCAGCATACGCACTGGATCTTCGCGGTAACGGGTATCAGGATCACCAATCAGGCGAATGAGTTTATCCTCTAAATCTTCGATACCACGTGCGTAGTCGTGGATAGAGTAATCGCCGATGTTGTAATACATTGCGTTGACGGTAAAGTCGCGACGTTCAGCATCTTCATCTATGGTGCCATAGACGTTGTCACGCAAAAGCATGCCTTCTTTTGATTGCTGAGAAACGTTTTTACTTGGTTCTTGGTGGTGGCCTCGGAAGGTCGCCACTTCGATAATGTCGCGACCAAACATAATATGCGCTAGGCGGAAACGGCGGCCAATGAGACGGCAGTTTTTAAAAAGCTGTCTGATTTGTTCAGGGGTTGCATTGGTCGCGATGTCGAAATCTTTCGGCTGCTGAGAAAGCAGCAAGTCTCGAACACCGCCTCCGACAAGATATGCGTCGAAGCCTGCACCATGAAGACGGTATAGCACCTTCAATGCATTATCACTGATCTGTTTGCGCGAGATATTGTGCTCTTGGCGAGTAATAATATTTAGAGCGAGCTCAGAAAATTTTCCTGTTTCGCCGGGTGTATAATCGTTTTTATTCATGTGCATATGGCAATAATTGGTCAAGCCAACCTTGCTTGAGTTTAATTTCTTAGGCCCATAAGGGGCGAATTTGCGGCTAATAATAGCTTACAGCGAGCGGTTTGAGAATATTGGTGTGATCTCAGTCGATGAAGGCAGTTGCGATAAGTGCCAATTCTCTATCCCCCAAAGGATGATTTCATCTAAACTCGCAGTACTAATTTCCTCATCAATATCAAACCCTAAGAATGTCATAGCATCGATGAGTGCTGGCTTAGGATTCTGGTTATCAATGGCTTTCGCATGATTTTGTTTGGACAATTTTTGTCCATTATTATCAAGCGCTAAAGGCAGATGCAAATAGTTTACTGGTTTAGCATCAAGCATTTGATATAAGCTGATTTGCCTTCCTGTTGGCTCAATCAGATCTGCCCCTCTGACGACTTCCGTCACCCCTTGGTCAATATCATCTAATACTACCGCAAGGTTGTACGCAAATAAGCCATCTCGTCGCTTTATAATAAAATCTTCATCTGCCAGAGCGGTTGGAATGCTGAGTATACCGTGGCGTCTATCTTCAAACTGATACACGGGATGAGACATTCGCAGACGAACGGCACATTGTCCATCGTTAGTGAGTTTAAGATCGCGGCAAGTACCGGTGTAAAAGCCACCTAATTCTTTAATTTGCTTGCGTGTGCAGTGGCAAAAATACGCTTGGCCAGAGTCTAACCAACTATCAATCTGTTGTTGGTAAAGTGAATGACGTTGACTTTGGTAAACGACCTCTCCATCCCAGTGAAGATGATACGCCTCCAGTGTTTCCAAAATCAGGCGGCTCGCGCCCGGCATTTCGCGTGGGGGATCTAAATCTTCAATTCGAACTAGCCATTTACCTTGGTTAGATTTTGCTTGAAAGTAACTGCCAAGCGCAGCGATCAGTGAACCAAAATGAAGAGGTCCTGAAGGGGATGGGGCGAAGCGACCGATGTAACTCATAGTATTATTGCGCTGATAGGTATCACAAACCAAAAAGGGAGCCAAGGCTCCCTTCAGTAGTCATAACAAAGCCATAATTAGCCTTGCATTTGCTTCTCTTTGATTTCTGCAAGAGTTTTACAGTCAATACAAAGGTCAGCCGTTGGGCGTGCTTCTAAACGGCGGATACCGATTTCAACGCCACAAGATTCACAGAAGCCAAAATCATCTTCTTCAATCTTATTAAGAGTTTTTTCAATTTTCTTGATTAGACGACGCTCACGATCACGGTTGCGTAGTTCTAAACTGAACTCTTCTTCCTGAGACGCGCGGTCAACTGGATCTGGAAAGTTTGCTGCTTCATCCTGCATGTGGTGTACAGTGCGATCAACTTCTTCCCTGAGCTGGTTGCGCCAAGCGGACAGAATTTTTGTAAAATGAGCCATCTGCTCAGGTGACATGTATTCTTCACCTGCTTTCTCTTGGTATGGCTCAACCCCTGCAATGGCTAGGATGCCTAGCGCTTTTTTCTTTGATTCTGGCATGCAGCATCTCCTACTAACACCTAGTCAACTGCGCTCGCAGTTTATTTTAAGGCGGGTATCTATAGCAAAAAGAATCTTTTGAGGCAAATACTGGTGAGTAAACTTACTGTCAATGTGAAGGTTACATCACTTTTGCTTGTTAATGGCTGAAATCTAGTGCCTTAACCAGCTTTATCTCATGGTGTGAAAGTTGTGCTTTATAGCACAGGATTTCCACCCCTTGTTCTTGTGCATATTTAAGTAATTGTGAATAGTCGGCGTCTATATGGTGGGCAGGAGATACTTTTTCAATACCTGAATGTAAAACAGCGAATAAAAGTACAGCTCTGCTTCCATTTTGAGCCATCTGAGCCAGCTCTCTCAAATGTTTTTGACCTCTAGTGGTCACTGCATCAGGGAAATAGCCTTGGCCTAGTTTGTCCTCATCCAATAAGGTGACGCTTTTTACCTCTATATAGCATTTTGGTTTATTTTCGGCGTTGAGCAAGATATCAATCCGGCTATTTTCATTGCCATATTTTACTTCAGTTTGAAGTTGGTCGTACTCTTGGAGTTCAGTTATCACCCCAGACTTTATCGCTTCGACTGCTAATTGGTTAGCGCGAGCGGTATTAATGCAGATGCGATGACCTGCTTCCGTCTCACTTAACTCCCAACTATTTGGGTACTTGCGTTTAGGATTGTCTGAGGTCGAGTACCAAACTTTATTTCCCGCAGTGGCGCACCCCGTCATAGCGCCAGTGTTGGCGCAGTGAATGGTTCGTTCACTACCATCAGGTAAAGTGATATCCGCTAAAAAGCGTTTATAGCGCCTAATGAGGACAGCAGGCTCAAGTATAGGTTCAAACTTCATTTACAACTGGATTTATGTACAATATTTGCATCATTACACCATAAGGCCTTCCCATTGTCACAACTGCCTATTCAAGGCGTGATGCCAGATATACTCTCTGGTATTCGCTCAAACTCGCAATTGATCCTTAAAGCTGCTCCAGGAGCCGGCAAATCGACCTATTTTCCTTTGCAACTGCTTCTCGAACGGACGGTGGAAGGAAAAATTGTCATGTTGGAACCAAGACGGCTTGCCGCACGCAATATTGCCCGTTATTTGGCGAACCAATTGGGTGAAAGTGTGGGGCAACGTGTGGGTTATCGTGTTCGAGGCGAGAACAAAACGAGTGCGAATACTCAGTTAGAAGTGGTGACGGAAGGGATTCTGACGCGAATGATTCAATCGGATCCTGAGTTAACGGGAATCGATTTGATTATTTTTGATGAGTTCCATGAGCGCAGTATCCATGCAGATACTGCGCTGGCTTTCTGTTTAGAAATTCAGGAAGCACTGCGTGAAGATCTTAAACTGGTCGTGATGTCTGCAACATTAGACCAAAATGCGCTAAGTCAATTGCTTCCTCTTGCGACCTATATTGAATCTCATGGGCGAAGCTACCCTGTTGAGTATCGCTATCAGCCAGCGAAACCAAATGAGCGACTCGAGGATCTGATGGTCAAACAGATTACCTCTCTTATGGCGAAAGAAACGGGCTCTTTACTTGCGTTTTTACCGGGGGTTTCTGCCATCAAACGAGTTGAAGAGCGTTTGCATAACCTCACCGACGATATTCAGGTTTGCCCATTATATGGCCAGTTAGATTTTGCACAGCAGCAAGCCGCTATCGAACCTTGCCAACAAGGCAAAAGAAAAGTGGTGTTGGCGACCAATATTGCTGAAACCTCCCTGACAATCGAAGGGATCAGATTGGTGGTCGATTCAGGGTTGGAGCGAGTAGCCAAATTTGATTTGAAAAGCGGTGTTACAAGGCTCCAGCAAGTTCGTATTTCCCAATCTTCGTCAGAGCAGAGAGCAGGACGTGCAGGGCGTATCGAATCGGGTATTTGTGTACGCCTTTACAGCGAAGCTCAACTCGCGCAACAGCCCTACGTTCCTCAAGCCGAGATTCTTCATTCAGACTTATCAAACTTAGTTTTAGAGTTGGCTCAGTGGGGAACCCAGAACCCAGACGAATTAAGTTGGCTGGATGTTCCGCCTTTTAGCGCAATCAGTCAGGCAAAAGGGTTATTGTGTCAGCTCAACTTATTGGATGAAAAAGGTCAACTGACGGAATCAGGCTCACTGGCTGCAAAATTAGGACTAGATCCGAGAATGGCAAGTCTTATTGCCCGAGCCGAGCATTCGCAGGCGACAGCAATTGCTGTCGTCGCACTGCTGGAAGACGCTGAGCGAAACACGATTAACTTTATGCATAGTGTTCATCGCTTAAAAGAAGGACGCCATAGCCGACAGAAAGTGGTTCTACAGCGTGCGAATACGCTTGCCAATAGAATTGGGTGTCGGTTTGAACTCGCGGCGCTTGATGAGTCACTGGTGGCTCCTTTGTTGGCCACAGCCTTTCCTGACCGAATCGCCCAAGCGAGAAGTCATCAGCAGGGACGATTTATTCTCGCCAATGGACATGGTGCTGAATTGCAAGAGGTAGAAAAGCTTGCTGCAAGTGAGTATTTGGTGGTTATTGACCTGATGCGCAGCCAGTCTGACTCTTCAATGATTTATTCTGCTGCCGAACTGGATATGCTTGTTTTACACAATCTCTTTCCCGATCTGTTTGTTGATCAGGAGGTTGTTGACTGGGATGAGCAGAAAGGGCGACTTATTGCTGAACAACAGCGTAAACTTGGTCGCTTAGTGGTAGAGAGAAAAGCGTTGCCTGAACCACCTCGCGAAAAAATGACGCAAGCTTTACTTAATTTCATTCGTCGTAACGGTCTTTCGGTATTAAATTGGACGCCACACAGCCTTGAGTTACTGGAAAGAGTGCGTTGTGGGCAAGAATGGATACCAGAGCAAGCGTGGCCCGAGTTAACAGACGACGCACTGTTAGACAATTTAGAGCAGTGGCTAGAACCCTATCTCAATGGGATTGGATCGGTTAAAGCGCTAAGCAAAGTCGAATTAGAAGCGGCGTTATTGGCGTATTTAGGTTGGCCACTGAACCAAGACATTGATAAATGGCTACCCACGCATTACCAGTTACCGACAGGCAGCAAGAAAAAAATTCGCTATCAGCAAGGTCAGGAGCCCGTGTTATCAGTCCGAATGCAAGAAGTATTTGGTGAACAGGCTTCTCCAGAAATAGCACAGGGCAGGAAGCGCTTAGTCTTGGAACTACTCTCTCCGGCACAACGACCTCTGCAAGTGACCAGAGATCTTGCTAGCTTTTGGGCGGGTGCTTATATCGAAGTGCAAAAAGAGATGAAAGGTCGCTACCCAAAACACGTTTGGCCTGATGATCCCGCTAACCATGTAGCGACAACGAAAACAAAACGACAATTGAACTCATGACCAAGAAAAATACCACCACGACCAGTAAGGCAAAAACATCCACAACCGCCAAGAAGCCAACTGGTAAACGAAGCTCGAAATCGCCTCAGCGTAAGCCCAGTAAGCCGCCCCAACGTAGGTGGCTGAAGACATTGTGGGGCATTAGCTGGAAGGTCGGCTTAGCTGGCTTCGCTTTGTTGCTGTTTGTTGGTATCTATCTAGATAGTGTGGTGAAACAACGCTTTGAAGGGCAATTATTTGATTTGCCTACGGTGGTTTATGCGCGAATCCTTAACTTGGCTCCGGGCGAAGATATTACGATTCAAGAAGTGCGCAATGAGTTAGATGTGCTCAATTACCGCAAAGTTCGCCAACCTCGTTACCCTGGCGAGTACTCTTCTTCTTCGACAAAAATCGAAGTGATTCGTCGACCATTTGAATTTAGTGATGGTCCAGAGCCTGATCGTCATGTGATGCTCCATTTCTCTTCAAGCCAGCTAGAGCGAATTCAATCATTAGAAAAGGAAGGCGATTTAGGCTACTTACGTATTGAGCCGAAAATGCTTGGTATGTTGGAGAAAAATCACGATGAACAGCGGCTGTTTTTGCGTCGAGACCAGTTCCCAGAAGTCATGGTTGATGCTCTACTCGTCACAGAAGATCGCAACTTTTACCAACATGATGGCGTTTCGCCGGTTGCGATTGCACGAGCGATGGTTGCTAACGTAAAGGCGGGCAGGACTGTGCAAGGTGGCAGTACCCTGACTCAGCAGTTGGCCAAGAATATTTTTCTATCCAGCGATCGAACCTTATGGCGCAAAGTTCGAGAAGCCTACATTGCTTTGATTCTGGATTATCGTTACAGCAAAGATCGCATACTAGAGGCGTATCTGAACGAGGTTTATCTCGGTCAAAGTGGCGGCGAAGCGATTCATGGCTTTGGTCTTGCTTCGCGACTTTACTTTGGTCAGCCGATCCAAGAGCTGCGCATTGACCAGCTTGCTCTGCTGGTGGGTATGGTAAAAGGTCCCTCTTACTACAATCCGGTGCGCTTTCCTGAGCGTGCCAAAGAGCGTCGAGACTTAGTGTTACGCCTGATGATGCAGCAAAATATTCTCACGGCAGAACAGTATGATATGGCGGCAAGTCGCCCCCTTGATATTCAGGACAATCCTAAAATTGCTAGCCGCCAACCCGCCTATTTCCAGCAGTTGAAGATTGAACTAGAACAGAAGGCAGGGGATGCATTTCAGTCAGATGTCGGTTTACGTGTATTCACGTCATTGGATCCTGTTTCTCAGCAAGAACTTGAACGAGCAATCGCAAAGAAAATTCCGCAACTTGCTGATGTGGCGGGTAAATCCCTTGAAGGCGCGGCTGTCGCGGTCGACAGGCACACTGGGGAAATACGAGCCATGGTCGGAGGGAAACGAACCGGTTACGATGGTTTCAACCGAGCTCTGAATGCCAGCCGCCAAATTGGTTCATTAGCCAAGCCTGCGGTTTACCTCACGGCTTTGGAACAACCAGAGAAATACAATCTCGCCACGACGCTGCACGATAAACCGATTAGCTTGAAAGGCAGTAAAGGTGATGTCTGGTCGCCTAGAAATTATGACCGTCAGTTCCGTGGTGATGTGCCTTTGTATATCGCTTTAGCTAAGTCGCTCAATGTACCTACGGTCGAGCTAGGGATGCAGGTTGGTATTGCCAATGTGGTTAACACGTTGGAAAAACTTGGCGTAGACAAGAATGAAATTCGTCCGGTTCCGTCGATGTTTCTTGGTTCATTTACATTAACGCCTTTTCAAGTTGCTCAGATGTACCAAACGCTGACGAATTCAGGAAAACAAGCTCAGTTGTCAGCCTTGCGGTCCGTGATCGATTTGGAAGGGAATGTGCTGTACCAGTCATTACCTAAAGTGTCACAAACCGTTGACCAGCAGGCCGCGTGGTTAACGACATACGCAATGAAGCGAGGCGTCTTGGAAGGAACTGGGCGTCATCTCAACAGCCAGTTTGGCTGGGCGGCGTTAGCAGGAAAAACCGGAACCAGTAACGATACTCGGGACAGTTGGTTTGTCGGCGTCGATGGGCGAGAAGTGACCACGATTTGGTTAGGCCGAGATGACAACAAACCGACGAAGTTAACTGGTTCAAGTGGTGCGTTGCGAGTATACGCTGAGTACCTAGAGCACCGTATTCCTGAAAAGTTAACCCTACCTTGGCCTCAGGGAATCAGTACGCTTGGTTTTGCCAAAACGGCTCAGGGTAGTCTGGATTTGGATTGTGGAAACGAGTTTACATTGCCAGTGTGGGACATCAATGGCGCAATGAAGCAGCAGTGTGATAGCCAGCCTAAACAATGGTTAAAGAAACTATTTAGTTGGTAACACGCATGGTGTTGAATATTAGTACTTTACGCTGATTAAGTCTGTCAGTATAAACGTTAGAACGACTGTAGAAAGGGATTTGTATCGTGAAAAAATTAGCAGGCCTCCTATTATGCTTGTTTGGAAGCGTTGCCTTTAATGCGATAGCACAGACAGAGCCGCAACCTGATACGCGGCCAAAAGTAGCAGTTGTTTTAGCCGGTGGAGGCGCGAAAGGCGCAGCGCATATTGGTGTGCTAAAAGCGCTTGAAGAACTAAGGGTGCCTGTTGATGTGATCACTGGCACCAGTATGGGTTCTTACGTCGGGGGCTTGTATGCGACCGGTATGAGTGCCGATGAAATCGAGTCTTTCATTGATACCGTTGACTGGAACAGTGGTTATCGAGATCGAGTCGACCGCAGTCAGCGAAAAGTACAAGACAAGGAATACGAAGACAGATATCAGTTAACCACCGACCTTGGCTTACGCTGGGGGGAAGTTCGAGCTAGTCGTGGGATCGTGCAGGGGCAGGGAATGCTGAAATTGCTCCGTGAAACGACGGGCAATTTACCTCCGTTTGCTTCTTTTGATGATCTCGCCATTCCCTACCGTTCTGTCGCGACAGATATTATTGAACTGAAACCAGTTGTGCTCAGTCAGGGCTATCTGGTCGATGCCATGATGGCCAGTATGTCGGTTCCCGGCGCACTGCCTCCTTACCAACTCAATGGTCAGATGTTGGTGGATGGTGGCGTGACGAACAATATGCCAGTGGACGTTGCACGTGACTTGGGGGCTGATGTTGTTATCGCGGTTGATATTGGTACGGAATACAAAAATGAAGAAGACTTCACCACGTTCCTAACGGTGGCAGACCAACTCTCCAACTATTTAGTTCGCAGTACGACTGCTCGTCAGGCTGAATTACTGACAGACAAAGACTTTTTCTTGCAGCCAGATGTTGGCGATATGGAAACCACTGAGTTTGATAAAATGCCGCAGGCATTTGAAAAAGGTTATCAGGCAACGATGGCAAGGAAAGCTGAGTTGCAGAAACTGAGCTTATCCACGGCAGACTACCAACACTATATTGAACAGAAACAGAATGTCCGACGTGAACTGCGATATGGTGATGAAATTACCGTTGAAAAAGTGGTCATCAACAATCACACCCACTATACAGACACCCTTCTTGAAAACCGTCTTGAGCTTGAAGCAGGTAAGCAGTACACCTTGAATCAGGTAGAGAAAAGTATCCAAGATCTTTACGCTTTAGACCGTTTTGAACTAGTGACTTATCGCTACGATGAAGTCGATGGGCAAGATGCCCTGATCGTTGATGTTGATGAGAAGTCTTGGGGACCAAATTACGTAAACTTCCGTTTTTTCCTTGAAGATGACTTTTCAACCGATAGCCAGTATTCCATTGGTGTGTCGACGAATTTTACTGACCTCAACTCCCATGGCGCAGAGTTACGTACCAATTTTGAAATCGGTACAGATAAACTGATAGAAGCAGAGCTCTATTCACCATTTTTCTCTAGCCAGAAAACCTTCACCACCTTGGCGTTAACCTACAGTAATGAGACTCGCAACGCGCCTGTCACCGGTTTCGATGACACCAGCCTTGATGCAACAAAAAACTATGCCCCAATTGCCTACACTGAGTGGGTTGCTCAGTGGGCATTAGGTTATCAGGACACCTTGTGGCGACGTTTTATGATAGGGGCAAGATTTACGGATGGAAAAGGCGAGCTTTCGACCTTACCTAGCCTTGGTGACGTTACATTCCAGCGCCTCGGAGCCTTTGCGAACTACCGTATCGATACACTGGATAACTTCAGTCTTCCTCGTTCAGGACTTTATCTGGATCTTAATTATCTTGTCTCTCACGATCAAAGTATCAGCAACACGGTTTTGGTTGATGAGCAGACCGACGAAGATACTTCCTATGAAATTGGGGCGAGAATAATCGCCGCCCATACTTTTTATCGCCATACTTTGGTCGCAAATGTCGACCTTGGTTTCGTCGAGAGCAAAAATTCATCTGTACCTATTGACCCACAGGAAATTGGCGGGTTTTTGAACCTGTCAGGTATTCCTAGAAATAGCCTCATTGGGCAGAATAAGGTCTTTGGTAGCCTAGTCTATCGTTATCGTTGGTTTGATAACGACTTTGGGCTGTTTAGCTCCCCGTTTTATGTCGGTGCATCGCTTGAGTATGGTGGGGTTTGGTCTGATCCTGATATCGAAATCAACGAAGCACCTTTGTATACCGCAGGTTCTGTATTTGCAGGGGTTGACTCACCGATTGGGCCGGTTATGTTTGGTTACGGGCGTACCGAAAATAACTATGATTCATACTACCTAATTATCGGTACTACCTTTAAGTAGTTTTGCTGTTTATATGTCCATTTTCGCCATTCTCAAAGTATGGGAATAGGCGGGATTGACCAGTGAAAATCATAGAACTTTAGTCTTAAGTTGCTATGTTGGTCAAAATGATGAGATTTTAATTTAAGGTTAAATTTGCTATTCTACCGCCCACAGTTTGGCCTCTCTGGCACTGTTTCTCAGTCAAGATTGAATGAAAAATATGGCATGGAGAGCCAAGTTTCCAAGGATGTTCACTCCCTTATTCTTTGAACAAATAGCAATAAGAGGGAGGAACCGCAATGAGAGGAAAAAGTCGTGCTTGAAGCCTACCGTAAACACGTCGAAGAGCGTGCTGCCGAAGGAGTTGTTCCTAAACCACTAGATGCCGAGCAAGTTGCAGGCCTTGTGGAACTTCTGAAGAACCCGCCTCAAGGTGAAGAAGAGTTTATTCTTGACCTCCTAGAAAACCGTATCCCACCAGGTGTAGACGAAGCTGCGTATGTTAAAGCAGGTTTCTTAACCGCTATCACTAAAGGTGAGGTTTCATCACCACTTGTCAGCAAAGCAAAAGCGGCGGAGCTGCTTGGCACTATGCAAGGTGGTTACAACATCGAGCCATTAGTCTCTCTTCTAGATGACGCTGAGTTGGCTCCTATCGCTGTTAAAGCTCTTTCTCATACTCTACTGATGTTTGATGCTTTCTATGATGTAGAAGAGAAAGCAAAAGCAGGTAATGATTCAGCTAAGCAAGTCCTACAATCTTGGGCGGATGCTGAGTGGTTTACTGCTAAAGAGAAAGTAGCGGAAAAAATTACTGTTAAAGTATTCAAAGTTACCGGTGAAACGAACACTGATGACTTATCTCCAGCACCAGATGCTTGGTCTCGTCCTGATATTCCAGTGCACGCAAAAGCGATGCTAAAAATGGAACGTGAAGGTATCAATCCAGATCAACCAGGCAGCGTTGGTCCTATTAGCCAGATCGAAGAGCTACAAAAAGACGGCATCCCACTAGCGTATGTTGGTGACGTTGTTGGTACAGGTTCTTCTCGTAAATCAGCGACAAACTCTGTTCTTTGGTTTATGGGTGAAGATATTCCTTACGTACCAAACAAACGCACTGGTGGCGTGTGTCTGGGTGGTAAAATTGCTCCAATCTTCTACAACACAATGGAAGATTCTGGTGCACTACCTATCGAACTGAACGTGCAAGACATGAACATGGGTGATGTGATTGATATCTATCCTTATGAAGGTGTTGTTCGTAAAGATGGCGTTGAAATTTCTAGCTTTGAGCTAGGTAAAGTTCTGCTGGATGAAGTTCGCGCTGGTGGTCGTATCCCTCTGATTATCGGTCGTGGTCTAACAAGCCGTGCTCGTGCATCGCTTGGTTTAGGCGAAACGGATCTGTTTGCTAAGCCAGTCGATCCTTCAGCTTCAACTAAAGGTTACACGCTAGCTCAGAAGATGGTTGGTAAAGCGTGTGGCGTTGAAGGTGTTCGCGCAGGTCAATACTGCGAACCTAAGATGACAACAGTCGGTTCACAGGATACAACTGGCCCAATGACGCGTGATGAGCTAAAAGACCTTGCGTGTCTTGGCTTCTCTGCGGATCTTGTGATGCAGTCATTCTGTCACACATCTGCGTACCCTAAACCAGTTGATGTTAACACTCACCACACTCTACCTGATTTCATCATGAACCGTGGTGGTGTCTCTCTACGCCCTGGTGACGGTGTTATTCACTCATGGCTAAACCGTATGCTACTGCCTGATACCGTCGGTACAGGTGGTGACTCGCATACTCGTTTCCCTCTAGGCATCTCGTTCCCAGCAGGTTCTGGTCTTGTTGCATTTGCAGCCGCGACTGGTGTAATGCCACTGGATATGCCAGAGTCAATTTTGGTTCGCTTTAAAGGTGAAATGCAGCCAGGTATTACTCTACGTGACCTAGTACATGCGATTCCTTACTACGCAATTCAGCAAGGTCTATTGACGGTTGAAAAAGCAGGTAAGATCAATGAATTCTCTGGTCGTATTCTAGAGATTGAAGGTGTTGAGCATCTATCTGTAGAGCAGGCATTTGAGCTTTCTGATGCTTCGGCAGAGCGTAGTGCAGCTGGCTGTACCGTGAAGCTTTCAAAAGAGTCTATCGAAGAGTACCTAAACTCGAACATCACTATGCTTAAGTGGATGATCGCGGAAGGTTACGGTGATGTACGTACTATTGAGCGTCGTATTAAAGGGATGGAAGAGTGGTTAGCAAATCCTGAACTGCTAACAGCTGACTCTGATGCAGAGTACGCTCACGTTATCGAAATCGATCTTGCTGACATCGACCAGCCAATCCTATGTGCTCCTAATGACCCAGATGATGCTCGTCTACTGTCTGACGTTCAAGGCACTGAGATTCAAGAAGTGTTTATCGGTTCTTGTATGACCAACATTGGTCACTTCCGTGCTGCGGGTAAGATGCTAGAAGAGTTCAATGGTTCTCTTAGCACTCGTCTGTGGGTTGCTCCACCAACTAAGATGGATAAGGATCAGCTAACAGAAGAAGGTTACTACGGTATCTTCGGCCGTGCTGGGGTTCGTATTGAAACTCCGGGATGTTCACTATGTATGGGTAACCAGGCACGTGTTGCTGATAAGTCGACAGTGATGTCTACGTCGACTCGTAACTTCCCGAACCGTCTAGGTACTGGTGCGAATGTTTACCTAGCTTCTGCTGAACTTTCTGCGGTGGGTGCGATTCTTGGTCGTATCCCAACGAAAGAAGAGTACTTAGAGTACGCATCTAAGATTGATGCAACGGCAGCGGATACATACCGTTACTTGAACTTCCATAAGATGTCTCAGTACACGGCAAAAGCCGATACAGTGATTTTCCAAGAGCCAGCTTAACAAGCTCTGGAATACTGAATAGCTGATAAAGCGCCCACCGTAAGGTGGGCGCTTTTTTTTGGTTGTGCCCTTCGAATCTGAGGTGATAGAAGCTTTGTGGCTAAAGAAGTGGGTAGTATGACGCCTAAACAAACCATAATTTTCTCGGTTCTCGATTCTTGACCCTGTATACTGCCGCCGATTAAGTTTGGTGGAATAAACAGAGGCGTCCGATGGAATTTGAATTTATTAGAAATACCCTCATGGGCGAATACTATGTTAAGTCCAGTATGGGGCATGAAATCGTAGGTCGCTGGTTGCAGGAAGAAGTAAGTAAAGACTGGCAGAAAATCGAACAAGTCGAACGCTTGATCGAAAACGCCCGCTTAAACCCTCAACTGGAGCACCAACTCGAAGGAACTGAGATCTCACTGAGTATTCAAGGAGATGAGGTCATTGTTCAAGAAAACGTGCTGGCTCATGGTCAGCAAATGGACAGTGATAGTGAGTTTGATTTTTATGATAGTGAAAGCACGGCAAGTTGCGGCATTGAGGACTTTGAAGATCTGATCGCACAGTGGAAAACATTCCTGACGACCAAGTAATGCACTTCTATGGTGAGCGATTGAACGCTTGCCTTAAAATTGTGAGCAAGGCGCACCTAAATGGTGCGCCTTTTTTGTTATTGGGTCATGGATTTTATGTGTTTTCATTAATTATCAACAACTTAAAAACTTGGCACGCAGCTTGGATTACTTAATAACAAAAAGGATGACAGCTTCAGAGAGGATGCAATGAAACTTATAAACGCGATTATCAAACCATTTAAATTAGACGATGTTCGAGAAGCGCTTGCTGATGTCGGTATCGAAGGGATGACGGTTTCAGAAGTGAAAGGCTTCGGCCGCCAGAAAGGACACACCGAGCTTTACCGTGGTGCGGAATATCAAGTCGACTTCCTACCAAAGGTAAAGTTAGAGATAGCGACACAGGCAGACAATGTAGACCGCGTCATTGAGGCGATATCTAAAGCTGCGCACACGGGAAAAATCGGTGACGGCAAGATTTTTGTCTACGACCTGAGTCAGGCGGTCCGCATCCGTACGGGTGAAATGGACGTTGAAGCACTTTAAGAATTCAAAGGACTGGAGATAATACGATGGAATTAACGACAACAGTAACAGAGTTACGTTACGCACTAGACACCTTTTTCTTCCTCATTTCAGGTGCGTTGGTTATGTGGATGGCTGCAGGCTTTGCAATGTTGGAGGCGGGTCTTGTTCGCTCAAAAAACACGACAGAAATTTTAACTAAGAACGTCTGCTTGTACGCGATCGCATGTACCACCTATTTAGTCGTTGGCTACAACATCATGTATGTCGATAACGGCGAAGGTGGTTGGCTACCATCATTTGGTGCCTTGATTGGTACGCAAGGAGAGGGTGCGGATCATTCACTTGAATCTGACTTTTTCTTCCAAGTAGTTTTTGTTGCTACAGCGATGTCGGTAGTATCAGGAGCGGTTGCTGAGCGTATGAAGCTTTGGTCATTCCTTATCTTCTCTGCGGTACTGACAGCGTTTATCTACCCAATGGAAGGCTACTGGACTTGGGGCGGAGGCTTCCTATCTGAAGCGGGATTCAGTGACTTTGCAGGTTCAGGTATCGTACACATGGCGGGTGCAGCAGCAGCACTAGCGGGTGTTCTACTACTGGGTGCACGTAAAGGTAAGTACGGTAAAAATGGTGAAATCTACCCAATTCCTGGTTCTAACATGCCGCTAGCGACACTGGGTACATTCATCCTGTGGTTTGGTTGGTTTGGCTTCAACGGTGGTTCACAGCTGATGGTGTCAGACTTTGAAAATGCGACAGCAGTGGGTCAGATCTTCCTGAACACCAACGCAGCAGCGGCGGCGGGTGCCATTGCAGCACTGCTTGTATGTAAGACCACTTGGGGTAAAGCCGACCTTACGATGATTCTAAATGGTGCGTTAGCAGGTCTAGTCGCTATTACTGCAGATCCTCTGTCTCCATCGCCACTGTATGCGGTTGCTATTGGCTCGGTATCGGGAGCGATCGTGGTGTTCAGCATCATCGGCTTGGACAAACTGAAGATTGATGATCCAGTTGGTGCGATTTCGGTTCACGGTGTATGTGGTTTCTTCGGCCTGATGGTTGTTCCACTAAGCAATGGTGATGCATCATTTGGTGCACAGCTTCTGGGTGCTGGAGTTATCTTCGCTTGGGTATTTGGTGCAAGCCTTGCGGTGTGGGCAGTACTGAAAGCCACTATGGGTATTCGCGTCTCTGAAGATGAAGAGATGGAAGGCATGGATATGCATGACTGTGGCGTAGGTGCTTACCCTGAATTCGTGACAGTGAAGTAATTATACTAGATGTGACGTAACAAACAGTTACAAATAAACTTATCAAAAACCTGCTCAAATGAGCAGGTTTTTTTGTTTTGCATCATTGTTTTCTCGACTATGATGAATATAATAACGCAACTGATAAACGTTATCATTTCGAATACTAAAGGATTGAACCAATGAAAAAGCTGCTAACTCTTTCTGCATTAGCATGTGCAACAATTGCTCCTTCAGCTGCGATGGCTGCAGAAGAAGTTAACGTATACTCTTACCGCCAGCCATTCCTAGTTGAGCCAATGTTCAACGAGTTCACAAAAGAAACTGGTATCAAAGTAAACGTTAAGTTTGCTAAGACAGGTCTGGCAGAGAAGCTAGCGCAAGAGGGTGAATACAGCCCAGCAGACGTTATCCTAACCGTTGATATTAGCCGTCTTTCTGAGCTGACTAAGAAAAACCTAGTTCAAGCTGTAGAGAGTGAAGTGCTAGAAAAGAACATCCCAGCTCAATACCAAGATACAAATAACGAGTGGTTTGCTCTAACAACTCGTACTCGTAGCGTTTACTCTTCTCGTGACCGTGTTGGTCGTCTAGGTGAAGACTTTACATACGCAGACCTAGCTAAGCCTGAATTTAAAGGCAAAATTTGTACACGTAGCGGTAAGCACCCATACAACGTATCTCTAGTTTCTGCGATGATTGCTCACGAAGGTGAAGCAGCGACTAAAGAGTGGTTGGAAGGCGTAAAAGCGAACCTAGCACGTAAACCTCAAGGTAACGACCGTGCACAAGTTAAAGCGATCAAAGAAGGTCTATGTGATGTTTCTCTAGGTAACAGCTACTACCTAGGTAACATGATTAACGATGCTGAGCAAAAAGCTTGGGCTGACGCGGTTTACATTAACTTCCCTAACCAGAAAACTACAGGTACTCACGTAAATATCTCTGGTATGGCAATGGCTAAGTACGCACCAAATAAAGAAAACGCTCAGAAACTGATGGAGTTCCTAGCGGGTGATACAGCACAAAGCATGTACGCAGAAGTTAACTACGAATACCCAGTAAAAGAGGGTGTTAAGCGTTCTGAGCTAGTGGCATCTTGGGGTGACTTCAAGCCTGACACGATTTCTCTAGATGACGTTGCTAACTACCACGAAGCAGCAATCAAACTGCTAGACGAAGTGAAGTTCGACCTATAATAGTTTTAGGTAGTGAGTCGAATATGACTGACTAAAATACAGCCTCAAGTCGCTTTTCGTTAAGTTACTTGGGGTTGTTTGTTTTTATACTCACGGCTAAGAGCTGTTCACCTTGAACTCCTTGAAGTATATGGGTATAAATACCCTTAAACTATTAAAGGGATATGAGATGTATTTGCAACTGCATTTATGTTTCATACAGCCTCGTTGTAATTAGGCGATGAAAGAAAAAAATTACCTATGGAAAACCAGTAGTGGAGCGCTTGCTTTACTACTGGTTTTGCCGATCTTAGCGATATTCACTACTGCTGTGGGCGAAACAAATGAGCTTTTTAGTCATTTGATGTCAACGGTAATGCCGACCTATGCGTATAACACCGTCGTTCTTGTTATAGGAACGATGTTGTTATCCTTGCTACTTGGTATTCCATCGGCTTGGATTATGGCGATGTGCCGCCTTCCGAGTGAACGCATTTTACAATGGGCATTGGTGTTACCACTGGCGATGCCTGGCTATATCGTCGGTTATATCTTTACGGACTGGTTTGATTTTGCAGGTCCGGTACAGATTTTTCTCCGCGATCTGACAGGGTGGGGACCCGGTGAGTATTGGTTCCCTGATATTCGAACACTGACAGGAGCGACTATTGTACTGTCACTGGTGCTCTATCCATACGTCTACTTATTATGCCGTGCAGCGTTTATGGAGCAGAATGTCTCTTTGCTGCAATCGGCTCGATTGCTCAA
Organism: Vibrio sp. TRT 1302; assembly: GCF_050113875.1. Classification (NCBI taxonomy): domain Bacteria; kingdom Pseudomonadati; phylum Pseudomonadota; class Gammaproteobacteria; order Vibrionales; family Vibrionaceae; genus Vibrio; species Vibrio sp. TRT 1302. Next base: position 80,954 of record NZ_JBNJOF010000006.1, read on the forward strand.
GTGTTCACCGTGGGAAAGTTTCCGTCGGATCTCGCTTCCTCTTGCACGCCCCTCTATGGCCGTCGGCCTCTCCTTGGTGGCAATGGAAACCGTTGGTGATTTTGGAACGGTTAGCTACTTTGCAGTCAATACATTAACTACCGCGGTTTATGACACTTGGTTAGGCTATTCAAGCCTCACTGCTGCGGCAAAAATTTCAGCCATTATGCTCGTTGTGGTGATTTTACTCTTAAGTGCAGAACGCTATAGCCGCAGAAAACAGAAGCTATTTCAGAGCCAGTTTAGTAGCCGTGAAGATTTTCGTTACGAGCTTGTCGGGTGGAAAAAGTGGCTGGCGCTAACATGGTGTTGGGGGCTGGTTTGCGTGGCATTCATTCTCCCACTTGGTCAACTGCTTATCTATGCATACAAGTATTTCGCACAGAGTTGGACGGCGGAGTTCCGCGAATATGCGTTAAATAGTCTTTACGTATCTCTTGCGGCTGCATTCATTGGTGTAATGGTTGCGTTGATCGTTAATTTTTCTCAGCGTGTCAACCCTAGCCGTCAAAGCTTAGCCTTTATGCGCTTATCGTCGATGGGCTATGCTGTTCCAGGAACGGTTTTAGCCATTGGTGTTATGGTTCCGGTATTGTCTATGGACCACTTAGTCAATGATGTTGCAAAGTACATGGAGTGGGGGCGTCCTGGGTTGATTTTCTCTGGCTCAATGTTTGCGATTGTTTTTGCTATGGTGGTGCGTTTTTCTGCTGTGGCGATTGGCAGTATTGAAAGCAGTTTAAGCAAAGTTTCACCGTCTCTTGATATGGCATCACGCACTATGGGATGTAACTCCAACGAGATGCTAAGACGAGTTCATTTGCCTCTTGTCCGTCGTGGGGCTCTGATAGCGGCTTTGCTGGTCTTTATTGAGTCAATGAAAGAGCTAAACGCCGCTTTATTGCTACGACCATTTAACTTTGAAACATTGGCGACTTATGTTTATAACTTCGCGTCTGATGAGAAGTTAGAGTTAGCGGCGTTACCAGCTGTGCTACTGGTTTTAGTTGGTCTTGTCCCTTTAGTTATTGTTAACCGTTCACTGGAGCATTCACACTGATGAGCTGTGCCCTATCAATACAAAACTTAACGTGTAAGTACGATCAAGAGACGACTGTTCTTGAATCACTTTCTCTCGAAGTGGAGCAGGGGGAAATTGTTTGTCTGCTTGGGGCAAGTGGCTGCGGTAAAACAACACTATTGAAAGCGATTGCAGGCTTGTTGCCGTTAAGTTCTGGCGTGATGAGCCTAAATTGCATGCTGATCGATGATGGCAAAAACTGGCTTCCTCCCGAGCAGCGTAATATTGGTATGATCTTTCAGGATTATGCGCTGTTTCCACATCTTACTGTGGCTCAGAACGTTGCGTTTGGGTTACGTGAATTGTCGGTTGCGGAACAGAATGCCAAAGTGGAAGAGATGCTTGAATTAGTGCATCTCAATGGTTACGGGGAGCGATACCCACACCAACTCTCAGGTGGTCAGCAACAGCGGGTGGCAATAGCGCGTTCACTAGCGTACAAACCGGACCTTTTGTTACTTGATGAACCATTTTCTAATATCGATACGCAGGTTCGCCATGAGTTAATTGGCGAGATTCGTAAGATTTTTAAGAAACAGGGTGTTACTGCCATTTTCGTTACCCACAGCCGTGAAGAAGCCTTCGCGTTCGCTGATAAAATGGCGGTGATGAACCATGGCGTGATTGAGCAATATGGTACGGCTAGCGAGCTCTACTATCAGCCTTCAAGTAAGTTTGTTGCTGACTTTTTGGGTGGTGGTAGCTATCTCAAAGCGACTCGGGCTTCAGACTTAGAATATGAGACCCAGCTAGGCATGGTAGAAGCGAAAGCACAGCAGAACATTGAAGTTGGTCAGCATTGCGAGTTATTACTTCGCCCTCAGCATGTCCAGATCAGTGCAGCAGAAGAGAGCAGTGTGACAGTGCTTGAGCAACAGTTTATGGGAGATCATTGCCGTTACGTGATTGACGCGGGTGGTCACCGTTTACTTGCCAGCTCATCAGAACCTTTGAGTATTGGTCAGCAAGTCTCCGTTAAAGTGGAAACGCAAGGCGTACTGGCGTTTTAGCCATTTAGGTTAGATCTGAATCCGTTTGCCACCATTTAGATAGGTGGTACACGCGACACGTAGCAAAGAGGTGAAGTTACCCAACTCACCTCTTTGTTGTATCACTTCATTGTAAATTCGAGTTAAAAATTCTGCGACAGAGATATCCGCATCGCTCGCAATGTCCTCTATTATCTTCCAAAATACCGCTTCCAGCCTGATACTAGTGACGACACCATCGATACGAACTGAACGAGATTTGAGCTCAAAGAGTTGCTCTTCTGCTCCGGAATAGATTTCACACATAGCTTTCCTAACCCAGCTGTTTTTTCTTAGCATAGTGAATTTCGCGCAAAACTCACTACGCCTTTGGTCTAGCTTATTAGTGCGTGGAACTGTGCCAGCCAAGCCGGATGAGCGGGCCAAGCAGGTGCTGTAACAAATAAGCCATCCGTGAGTGCTTGATCCATTTCAAGCTCTGCATATTGCGCTCCGGCTAGGGTGACTTCGGGAGCGCAAGCTGGGTAGGCCGAGATGGATTTTCCTTGAATAACATTGGCTGCAGCCAGTAATTGAGCTCCGTGGCAGATCGCGGCGATAGGCTTGTCTTGCGCCACAAAGCTCTGAACAATTTCAATCACTTGAGGGTTGAGGCGTAGGTATTCTGGGGCGCGGCCGCCTGGAATTAACAGCGCATCAAACTGGTTAACGTTGAGCTGTGCAAAATCCGCATTGAGGCTGAATAGATGACCAACCTTTTCAGTGTAAGTTTGATCCCCCTCGAAATCATGAATCGCGGTTTTAATGGTTTCACCACTCTGCTTTCCAGGGCAAACGACTTTGACTTGATGCCCAACCATTTGTAATGCTTGAAACGGCACCATCAGTTCATAGTCTTCAACAAAGTCACCGGCGATGATGAGTACACTTGCCATGTTAAATCTCCACTTTTGATTGTTGGAATGGCAATTTAACAAGTTATTTACAACTGTGGGTAGTAGTGGGTTACTACAGAAAGTCCCTCATGCTTGAGTCACCGACGAGATATGACCAAATCGAGATTTGAAACTGGCATAAAGATCAAGTGTTTACAATCAAATAGACCCAATGGGCAGATGTTCTTTAATAATTTAGCTACTGTTGAAGGCAATATCAGCTTTTTGAGAGGCAACATTTATGTCGAAGCCGTGTTTAGTGGTGCGGTCAATGCGGTTGACTATATGCTTCATGATGAAAAGACACTCGGTGAAGTCGTAGGGCAATTTACGGCGGATATATCTAAGGGAGTGGTTGCTGGTGTGATAGCTCAAGGGGGGAGTTTTATATTAAGAGCAGGTCTTATGTTTTTTGCTTTAACTCCTCCAACGGCTATTTTACTTGGAGCTTTTGCTATAGCTGTATTTGCCATTGGGTATGAAGTATCTACATTAGATGAACAATACAAGTTCACAGAACCAATGAAAAAAGGAATGGAGAGATTAATTGATGAAAATTAGTCGAGTTAAAGCCTTTCTGTTCATTCTCGGACTAATACCGTTTGTTTGGATATGTTGGGAGCAATCATTAAACATCATTAATGACTTCAATAATCAAAGTAAATTAATAAAGGTTAGCGGAGCTATTAACGATGCCTCATCACTAGCAGGATTCGCCCTTTTTGGTGGGATATTTATCCTGTTCTCAATAGGGTTTGTGACCGGAAGAACATTAACATGGATACCCAAAATAGTATTTATTGCTATCGGTATAATAACAATAATCTCTTTTTTCCTTGGTTGGGGAATGAATGTAGCATTAAAAGAAAAGCTCTACGAACAGGGCTATATCGAATGCACATCTGAGAGAGAGTTTACATTGAAGTACTCAAGCAAGACGTACGTTATTCCACCGGAAACATGTGATTAACGTTATCTTGAGGATAATCATGGTCTTCTTAACCACAGAGCAACAATTGGATTAGGTTTATTTGCTTATTCAGCATTTAAGATCGGGGGCTATATATCTGACTTGGATACTCAGCACCAATTCACCAAACCTATGAAAGAAACAGTAGAGTCTTTAATTGATCAGCATGATAGATTTATTAAAAAAGCTTGCATTTTTACTATTTTTTATAGGGTTTTCGGCATGGTGTGGGTTGGGAATTTATGATTTGATTCATAGCGTGAAAGGTTTAGGAATTGAACCCGTAATAAAGGTGTCGGGATACCTTAACAATACATCGTCATTTGTATTATTTGGTTTTTTCCTTCCTTCTATCCCAATGGCATTACTCAATGTTGTTACAGGTATTCAACTCCCTAGATTAACTCTAAGGTTAATGCTATTTGGTGCATTAATTGGTGCTCTGATAGGACATTATGTAGATACCTCGTTAAGGGATAAAGTAAAAATATCAAACTACATAGAATGCACATCTCAGAGAGAGTTTACATTGAAGTACTCAAGCAAGACGTACGTTCTTCCACCGGAAACATGTGATTAACGCTATCTTGAGGATAATCATGGTCTTCTTAACCACAGAGCAACAGCTGTTGGTTCAAGTAGTTAATGATGAAGGTGCTATTGAAGAGCGCTAAGATCATGAAAATCTCAGATCGGAAATTTCGGCGTAGAACGCCAAGATGTTGCAACAAAAAAGCCCGGCGATTAAGCCGGGCAAGTGTTCTTCACCTATAGGGTAGGATGGGTCATGAGAGCATTACAATTGCAAAAACTCTTTGACTTGTTGAAGAACACATTCCGCTGTCTGTTTATCTTCCATTTCGGCAAAAATGCGCAGTAGTGGTTCAGTTCCAGAGAAACGTGCAATCACCCAACCACCGTTTTTAAAGTAAACTTTTGCCCCATCCTCGTAGCTCACTTTATCAATCTCGAACTCAAATTGAGGCAGTTGTTTTTCTACGTAGATTTTGTCGTACAGAGCTTGTTTTTGCGCTGGCTTGAATGTGCAATCGCCTTCCGCCGTGTAGGCATAGCCGTACTTACCATAAATTTCGTCAAGCAGCTCAGAAAGCTTTTTGCCTGTAACGGAGATCATTTCGACCAGTAAGCTTGAAGCAAAGACGCCATCCTTACCCTTGATGTGACCTCGAATCGTTAAACCACCTGAGCTTTCGCCACCGATAAGAGAGTCATCGGCTTCCATCTGTGAGCTAATGTGTTTGAAACCAACGGGTACCTCAAAGCTCTTCTCACCATGATCCGCCGCGATCTTATCGAGCAGATGAGTGGTCGCAATGTTACGCACGACAGAGCCTTTCCAGCCTTTGTATTCGAGCAAGTAGTAATAGAGCAGCATCAGTACTTCATTTGGATGAATAAAGTTTCCTTTCTCATCAATAATGCCTAAACGGTCAGCGTCACCATCGGTACCAATACCGATATCGTATCCTTCAGCCGCGACTAGGTGTTTTAGACGGTACAAGGTTGCAGCACTTGGAGACGGCATTAATCCACCAAAGTCTGGGTTTTTACCGTCGTTGATCACATCAACATCACATCGACCGTTGATCAGCACGGTTTGCAGCGCATTCTTAGCAACGCCAAACATGGGATCGATCAACACTCTTAGATTGGCTTTTTTGATTGCCTCGATGTCGATAAAGTCGATGATCGAGTCAACGAATTCGTTCATCGGATTGATAATTTCGATCAACTTGTCTTCGACGGCTTGCTCAAAGTCGACTGACTGAACTTGTTGTTGAGTCAAGGTGGCGACTTGAGACTCGATCTTTTCAGTAATGATCTCATCCGCATCACGTCCGCCTTCAATAAACACTTTGATGCCGTTGTAATCAGCTGGGTTGTGAGATGCGGTAATACATGCAGAGTACGCACAGCCCATCTCTTTAGCTTTGAACATGACGATTGGCGTCGGAACGAACTTGTCGATAAAGCTAACGTTGATACGGTTGGCCGCTAGAACTTCCGCGAACCAGCGTCCGGCTTTGTCGGACAGGAAACGTCGATCGTAACCGATAACAAAGCCGCGTTGGGCAACGTTCTCATGGTTAATAATATTGGCAACCGCTTGTGCCACTAAACGGACATTATCTTTGGTGAACTCTTCGCCTATGAATGCACGCCAGCCACCAGTACCAAATTTGATCATATGAATAATCCTTTATTGAAAGTAATGAGCCTCTCGAAAGAGGCTCATTGCTGGTGATTAACCAAGCACAACCACCACGTCGTTTACACTGCCTTCAGCCTGAACCGGTACAGATGTTCCTTCCACGGCCTGACCGTTCACTGTGATTGACTTGATGCCTTTGCTTACAGAGCTAGGGTTTTCAACCTTGATGTTGTAGGTTGCGCCAAGCCACTGACGAGTTACTTCAAAGCCTGGCCAGCTAGTTGGAATACAAGGATCAATCGTTAGACCGTCGAAGCCAGTACGCACACCCAGAATAAAGTTGGTCACTGCAAAGTAAGCCCAACCAGAAGTTCCTGTTAACCAAGGGTGGTTAGCACGACCATGATCTTGGTGGTCGCGACCCATGATGAATTGAACGTACGAGTATGGTTCCGCGATACGTTTTTCGATAATGTCATTCTGGTTATATGGGTTAAGTGCGTCGTAGAACTTCATTGCACGGTCACCGCGACCTAGCTTAGCTTCAGCAACCCATGCCCAAGGGTTTGGATGCGAGAAGATCGCGCCGTTTTCCTTCACGCCTTGGTAAACGCGAGTAACAAAGCCGATATCGTCGTTTGGCGTTGCAAATGATGGTGAGTTTAGGTGTAGACCGTATTCGGAGAACAGGTTCTCATCTACGGCGTCCATTGCTTTTTCACCTCGTTCTTGCGATACCGCGCCAGATAGAACCGCTAGTGTGTTTGATTCTAGGTGAACACGGCCTTCTTTCTGTTGTGCCGTACCAATCTTGTCGCCGTTCTTAGTTAGGCCACGGATGTACCAACCACCTTCTTCATCCCACAGGTGAGTTTCACACGCTTCACGTACGTTAGCTGCCATTTCAGTGTACTTAGCAACATCAGCGTCTTTGCCAAGGTATTTAGCAAGGTCGATAAACTCTTGTAGTGCCCAGAAGTGAAGGAAAGACACCATTGAAGATTCACCGCCACCTAGGTTTAGACAGTCGTTCCAGTCGGCTCGTAGACCTTTACAGATGCCAGTTTGACCTACGTACTCGGCAGAGAAATCTAAAGCGGCTTTCATATGCTCGTAAACACTTGCTTCACCGCCATCTGCGTATGGGATGACTTGATCAAAGAAGCTGTGTTCACCTGTTTCCATCACGTATTTACAGATGGTAGGAACCAGCCATAGATGATCGTCAGAACACGTATCTTCGATGCCATGGATCTTATCTTCATCTGATGGTGTCGGTACGACTGTTGGTGATTTTGAAGGCTTAACGTCAGCTTTTTCAGGATCAAACCAGTCTGGATCGAATAGGTGCAGACCGTATCCCGCTTTTACCTGACCGCGAAGAAGATCAACGATGCGCTTGCGTGTCATCGCAGGGTTGGCATGTGGGACTGAAATTGCATCCTGAGCGGTATCACGATAGCCAAGACCAGTACGACCACCAACTTCGATGAAGGAAGCAAAACGCGACCAGACAACACATGTTTCAGCTTGGTAAAGAGTCCAAGCATTGATCATGGTATCCAGACCTTCGTTTGGTGACTTCACTTGGAACTTAGAACAACGTTCGTCCCAGTGAGCTTTGATACCCGCAAATGCTGCATCAACGTTTGCTAGATCCTGATACTTAGCGCGTAAGCGCTCGCCGTTGCCTTTACCGATACCCAGAATGTAAGCAAAGCGGACTTCTTCACCCGGTTGAATCGTGAATTGTTTATGCAGTGAACCGCAGTGGTTGTAACAGATTTGAGCGCTGTTCGAACATTTACCTTTCTCTACAGCAATCGGGTTTGCTTCGTCGCGGTATAAACCTAGGAAGCTGTCACGCTGACCATCGTAAGAGTCTGGTTCAAATGTAGAAGCTAGGTAGTAGAATCCTTCAAAATCGTTGGTGTTGTAATACAAGTCGTATTCAATCACACCATCTTTGTATGCCGTACCTGCCGAGTATAGAGACATCTGGTGGTTCTGATTGTCCGACTGAATGTGGCTAAATGAGAATTCAACAAACGAGAAGGCGCTGATAGTGCGAGGCTTGTCTGAAGTGTTCTTAATCACAACATCCCAAATTTCTGCATCTTCACCTTTAGGAACAAATAGTGTCTTGGTTGCAGTGATGTCGTTGTACTCACACTTGAATTTCGAGTATGAAAGGCCATGACGAACTTCATAGTTCGCCTCGTCTAGGCTTTTCGCTACTGGTTGCCATGAGATTGACCAGTAATCACCAGTTTCGTCATCGCGTAGGTACACATAGTGCCCTGGACGATCAAATGTCGCGTTCGGGCGGAATTTAGTAACACGGTTATATTCAGGCGAGTTGTAGAAAGAGTATCCCCCCGCGTTATGCGAGATAACCGTACAGAATTTCTCTGTGCCTAAATAGTTCGTCCATGGTGCAGGGACGTCAGGTCGAGTAATGACGTATTCACGATTGTCGTTATCGAAATAGCCGTATTTCATGTTAATTTCCTTTTTACCAAGCTACCACTTTGGTAGCCAAAACTTTAATGCTAGAGAAAACTGCAAATGCCATGCATTTGCACCTTTGTTAATTCCACGGTTGGCGATATTCGATTTGCTGCTTGTCGAGCAAAGGTAAATGGCCTTTCAACCGTGATAGATAGTCGAGCCAATCTCGACCTGCTCTGTCAGTCCAGCAGGCTTCAGCCAGCGCAGTGAGTCTTGGGAATATCATGTAATCCAATCGTGACTGGTGAGTGACAATTTCACTCCACAGAGCACACTGAATTCCTAGAATACGTTTGCGAATCGGGTCGGTATCTGGCACTTGCGCCAATGGCTCATAGCGGTAGGCGTTCTCCAGTGGGATCACCGCCGCCCAATCAACGCCAGGCTCTTCTGGACGATAATCTTGAGTCATGTCGAGATAAGTGGATTGGCCAGGTTGGAGAATGACGTCAAAACCTTGCTTAGCGCAGTTAAGAGCCGCCTCTTCACTCAGCCAAGAGTAGATAACCGTGTCTTTGCTGACTTTATTACCGTGTTGAGCCTCTTCCCATCCGACCATACGTTTACCCAGTGAACGCAGTTTCTGTTCTGCGTAACGGAGTAGGTGTCCTTGCAGCTCTTTAGCGCTTTGGTAGCCCTCTTGAGCCATCAACTCCTGACAGGCAGGGCTTTCTAGCCAAACACCAGCAGGGACTTCATCTGCACCAATGTGTACCCAAGGAGAAGGGAAGAGTTCAGAAACTTCTTCTAGTACCTTGTCTAAAAACTGATAAGTGCCAGGCAAAGCTGGTGATAGGACGTTATCGTCATAATGTTGAATACTGTGATATTGGGATTGATCAGCAGGGTCGCACAACAACTCTGGTAGTGATTTGATTGCTGCACGGCAATGACCTGGGATATCAATCTCCGGAATGACGTTGATGCCTCGTTCTTGCGCGTAAGCGATGACGTCCTTAATCTGTTCTTGGCTGTAGTAACCGCCGTAACATTGATTTAAGTGACTGTATTGTGGTTCCAGTACGGTACCTGGACCGCGGTAGGCTCCCGACTCGGTTAGTTGAGGGAATGCCTTTATTTCAATTCGCCATCCTTCATCATCAGTGAGATGCCAATGGAAGGTATTAAACTTGTAGTGTGCCAATTGGTTAATCAGCCGTTTGACCATATCCACTGAGTGAAAGTGGCGAGCACAGTCGAGCATCATGCCACGGTATTTAAAGCGTGGTGCATCATGAATTTTTACATAAGGTACCGATAACTCTTTGTTTTGCTGACTGAATTGAATGAGTTGAAGCAAGCTGGCGCTGGCATGAACAAACCCAGCATGTGACCCTGATTCTAGTCTGATCCCCGTTCCGCTGACGGTAAGATGGTATTCACCTTCGTCAAGGGTAGGATTGTTGCGAAACACGATATCGCTTTGCCCGATGGTCTGTACTGTAAACTCAAACAATCGCTCGAGCTCAACTTGCAGCCACGTCGCGGCTTTTTCAGCCAGCGAAGTTTGTAATGTTATTTGGCTGGAGCGAGTCAGTCGAAAACTTCCGTCCAGTTGCTCAATTTTGTGAGGCTTGGGAATCAATGCAATTGACGCACTCTCGACCTCTGGCAATTGGGTGCGCTCTCTATAGGGAGAGGCAAGCGCTATCGGCGTTAAAGTGACTGGGTACTGTGTTGCACCGTCGTTAGCAATGATCAGGGCATCTTTGAACCCATCAGTGTAAAAACGCAAGGGCGCTGTGTTGATGCTGAACTCACAGTAGTAGTGTTGATTAGCCGTGAGAATGTCACATTCAGGCACTACGGTGCAGAAACTACCGATCTGCTTGATCGTCCCGTTAGTGAAACTGTCTGGCAGAATATAGCGATCAGTAATGAATTGGATCTGCCACTGAGCAAGATCCTGATCAGAAAGATTATGGACAGTTAAGCCAAAGCGACAAAACTGTTTTTGTTCAGATAGAACGGCGAGTTCGACACGAAAGCTCATTACAGATCCTTAATACAAGTTATGTTCGGGTTTAGCCGCGAACATAAGGGCACCTTCAATGGCATCAAACTGAGCGTCAACCACCCAAGCTTGTACCGGAGGTGATAGCCAAGCCTTGATTCGCTCAGCAATGCTACCCATCAAACAGATACGAGTGGCTCCTTTTTGGTTTAGAGCGACTAGGAACATCTCAATGTCAGCAGCCGTCTGCTTAAGCATTGAGATAGCAAGGCTATCGCCTACGGTTGCATAGTGGAAAATCGCAGGGGAAAATTGACCATAGTCGCGTGGTAACGCGTTTTTAGACCATGTGACGATTTGGTCGATATCATGGTTGAAGTGGCCAAGAACATGCTCTGCAAGTGGCGTTTTCTCGACGATACCATCATCAGCCAGCAGGACTTGTTGAATTAGGCGTAGGCCCATAACCGCGCCACCACCTTGGTCAGATATTGGAAACTCACGACCACCAACCACATGCTGCTGATTACCGCTAAGATAGATACCGCACGAACCCGTACCAGCAATCATAATGGCGCCTTCGTCACCGTTATGGGCACCGATGCAAGCACCGTAAGCATCCGTATTGAGTACGACGGAAGCAAAAGGATGAGGTTGTGCCATAAAGTCTTGCCATGCAGACTTTTGCTCAGCCCCTGCTAGAGCTAAACCTACATGCATCTTGCTGAAGTCGGCTTCTGTCAGCCCACCAAGCGTGGCTGCCTGAGCAATCGCATCGATAATCGATTCCATGGCGACGTTGACACCCAGTAAGATATTGGCGCTGCCGCTTTTGGCTTCGCCGACCAACTGACCTGCCGCATCGCGAATGCGTGCTCGACATGAAGTACCGCCACCGTCTATCCCGACATAGTAAAGCGTCATGTTACTGCTCCTCTTGCTGACAAAAGTGGCTAAATTGAGTAATTACGGCCAGTAGGTACCAAGCACCATGAGGGATCCATTGCTCCCCCCAACGCCAGTTCTGCAACATGTCGTCTTTTTGTCCCGGCGGATTAAAAGCGATATCTTGCGCATCTTCAAAGCCAGCGGTGATACCGTTACAGACCCCCCCTTTTGCGTTGAAAAATCCATACTGAGGAAGGTAGTCGGGATTATTGTGTCCGTGGCCATCAAGCATGCACATGTGGTATGGGTTGAGACCAAGGATCCAGTTCAAAGCGTTTTGAGAAAAACGCAGTAGTTGTTGTTTCGTTTCTTGGTTTTGGATATGTGGTAGTGCGAAAAACGCCATGGCACATAAGGAACCTAAACGAGCGTTCTCACCTTGCCACCAGTAACCTGTTTCGTTGTTCTGGGCGACAAAGAAAGCATCGCGTTTTTGTTCTCCAACACCTTTTACATATTGGCGTGGGTAACCAAACGGGTTGGCTGTTGCTTGAGTAATCGCCAGTTCAAACTCAACACTTCTCTGTACAACAGATTGGCTGATAGCCGCCTGTTGTGGATCGCTTTCAATCGATAAATAGTGGCATAGAGCAAGGGTGGGTAAACCTGCTTCTGCGGCATGGTAATAAGGGCGAGAGCCGTCTTGATTGGCTGACCAAAAATGATCAAAGCGGTCATCGCTACGTTGCCTGCTGTGAAGCTTTGCAGCCCATTGACGACTTTCACTTAAGTACTCTGATTTCTGTGTCGATTTATACAACTCAACGGCGGCAAGTAGGGCGCAGTATTCATCAATGATGTTCTCTTGCTGATCATTGAGATATTGAGTGTTGCATTCGCGTAAATGCCAGTAGCCTTTTTCTGCCGCTTTAAGGTAATCATTCGATGAGTATTCACCGCTTTCATCTAGGCGTGATGCGGCGGCTAAAGCGGCAATTGAAACGCCACCACCTTGTCTGAAGCCAGCTTGGAAATCGTCTGATTTATGCCCTTGTTGAGTTTCGTATGCACAGATTTCGCGTTGCTTGGTGTCTTTTGACCACTTATCAAAAATGGTCATATAGAAAAAGCCTTGTTCATTTTGCATTCGAACTAAGAAGTCTGCGCCAAACAGCGCTTCTTCTGTCATGCGTACTTTAGTAAATTGAGCGACTTGCTCATTCTCTTTGAGTTGTTCTAACCCTTGAAGTAGATTCCAGACCACCATAGGGGTCTGCTGAGGGTTGAGATAGTTGGCATAAGAGAGATGACTAAGGTATTTGCTCACATCTCCGGATGCATCATACCAGCCACCGTGTACGTCAACGCGAGTCTCTGAGCCAAGTAGAGGGATCGAATGATCTTGCTTGTCAAAGCGTCCGCCGCAGCGCTGAGACTTAAAGTAGTGCAGAACATCTGAAAGCGTAGTGTTAAACAGTAATCCCTGTGCAATGCTAAAAACTTCAGAGCGTAGGTTATCGACACGCAGGTAGTAACGACCTGAGCGTTCGAATGATGAGAACTCGATGCGAAAAAAATTCCCTTGGTGCCAATTGGCCACTTTTGTGCCTTTTTCGACAGCAAAAGTCGCTACAGTTTGGTGACTATCAGCACAGACTAACAGCGCAGTGGTAGATGAAAGACGTGCTTTACGTGTCATCAAAACAGCCTGCTTAGGCCCAAGGGCTTCATAACCAATATGGTTAGTAAGTAGCAGCATCAAAATCTCCGAAAATAGGGTGTGATTGAGTTGTTGAGCCAAGAGCTTGTGCTCCTGGCTCTTATGGCATTAATTTTCGTATAGGTAACAACGCACAAAGTGGTTGTCAGACAATTGAGTTACTTCTGGTAACTTCTCACTGCACTTATCAGTAGCGTGTTGGCAGCGTCCGGCAAATGGACAGCCCGCTGAGGCTGGTGTCCACAACGGAATCTCGCCTTTGTTACCTTTGAGCTTTTCGTGAATCGACTTACTTGGATCTGGTACGGCTGAGACCAAAAGTTGCGTGTATGGGTGTTGAGGATCGTGGATGATCTCGTCAGTATCTCCCCATTCAACCATGTGTCCTACGTACATAACTGCCAGATCTTCCGCAATGTAACGAGCGGTTGCGATATCGTGAGTGATGTAAAGTAGAGACATCTGCTTTTCGAACTTCATCTCTTCCATCAGGTTTAGGACACCTGCACGAATCGATACGTCCAGCATTGATGTTGGTTCGTCGGCGAGCACAACTTCAGCACCAACCGCGATGTTACGGGCAAGGTTGACACGCTGACGCTGACCGCCTGATAGCTGGTGCGGGAATTTTTGTGATGTCTCTTTGGGTGGGATCAGACCAACTTGCTCAAGCAAATCATAAACGCGCTCTTCCAGTTCCTTCTTATTGCCAGGTGACACCTTCTTGTGGATAAGCAGTGGTCGTGCAATATGGTGAAAGATGTTATGAGTAGGGTTTAGTGAGCCAAATGGGTCTTGCCAAACCATCTGCACGCCTTCTCGGTATGCCATCAGATCCGAACGTGAATCGATGGTTTGAATGTCACGGCCTTTGTACTCAATCACACCTGCTGTTGGCGCGTACATTTTAGCGATCATCTTCGCTGTAGTGGATTTACCCGAACCTGATTCACCAACCACGGATAGGCCGCGGCTTTTGTACATTTTGAAAGATACGTCGTTGATCGCACGCATCATAGGTTGGTTTAGGGCATTACTGTTGATCGGGAAATCCTTTACTAGGTTTTTTCCCTCAACAAGTAGTTGGCCAAAATCTTTGCTCATATTTGTCTCCAGTAATCTTTTCTTTGTTTCTCAGCGTCTTGCTAGAGTTTTCTCTGTGCAATCGGCTCGCCATAGAGGTGACAGTTAGAGAAACGATTTGGCTCAATTTGTCTTAGTGCGGTTGGGACTTGAGTACATGTTTCATGCACGCGGTCACAACGAGCTTGGAAGCGACAACCTTGTGGTATTTCTAGAAGGTTAAGTGGGTTGCCTGGAATACCAGTAAGCTTCGTTTTTGGGCCAGTTAATGGAGGGAAAGAGCTACCCAGACCTTTCGTGTAAGGGTGGTAAGGACTTTCCAGAATCTGTTTTGATGGTGCGACTTCAATCAACTCACCGGAATACATGATGCCGATGCGATCTGAGAACTCGACCATCAAAGAGAGATCGTGAGTAATGAACAGAATAGAGAAACCAAACTCTTCTTTTAACGCGTAGATCTTTTGCAGTATTTCGCGCTGAACCACTACGTCGAGAGCGGTGGTTGGCTCATCCATAATGATCATTTTTGGATTTAGCGCCAGTGCAATCGCGATAACCAGACGTTGACGCATACCACCAGAGAACTGGTGAGGGTAGTCATTCAAACGGCTAGGGTGAATATCTACGATTTCAAGCAATCCTTCTGCACGTTTACGAGCCTGTTCACGTGTCATGTTCGTGTGGCGCATGATTACGTCGCAGAACTGATCTTCCATGGTCAATACTGGGTTAAGCGCATTCATCGCACTTTGGAAGACCATAGACATCTCGCTCCAACGGAACGATTGCATGCGCTCATCGCTGTATTTAAGGATGTCTTCACCATTAAAGATAACCTCGCCACCTGTGATAAACGCTGGTGGCTTATGTAGGCGCATCAGAGAGAAAGCAACGGTGGATTTACCACAACCAGACTCGCCTGCAAGGCCAAATACTTCGCCAGGTGCAATATCAAAGCTCACATTGTTACAGGCACGTACGTCACCTGCATCAGTAATGTAGTCAACGCAAAGGTTGCGGATAGAAATGAGTGGTGCTGTCATGATTATTTATCTCCGCTCCATAGTGCATTTTGTGGTGGCAGTTCTGGCTGGCGCTCTTTCTTGTCCTGCTCAGCCAGTTTTTTCCAGCGTTTCATACCTTTGTGAGAGCGAAGCTGCGGGTTAGCAATTTCGTCAACCGCAAAGTTCAGTAGAGCAAGACCTGTTACGAGTAGAGTTAAGGCTGCACAAGGTGCAAGAACTTCCCACCAAGCGCCGATTAGCATTGCTGAAGAGGTCTGTACGTTGTAAAGCATGATGCCCCAACTGATGGTGCTAGGGTCGCCTAGACCTAGGAACGAAATAATAGATTCCATGCCGATTGCGTACATAACCGAACCAATGAAGCTCGCGCCTACGATTGGGATAAGGTTTGGTAAGATTTCAACAAAGATGATACGGAACGATGATTCACCGAGAACTTCTGCCGCTTTTACAAACTCTTTTTCACGTAAAGCCAGAGTTTGAGAGCGGATTACCCTTGCCCCCCATGCCCAGGAGGTACAGCCGATGATGATGGCAATGGTTAACGGGCCTGCTTCACCGATAAAGGCGGCGAGTACGAACAGTAAAGGATACTGAGGAATAACCAGCATGATGTTCATTGCTGCGGTCAGGACATCGTCAACACGGCCACCGAAGTAACCCGCAGAGATACCAATGATCGTCGCTAGGAAACAAACAGTGATACCTGCACCGAAGCCAACACCTAGAGAGATACGAGCTCCGTAAACCAGTTGTGACCAGATGTCGCGACCCATACGGCTAGTACCCAGTACGTGATCTGCTTTTTTCGACAACAACATGGTACGGCGATCGGTGGCTAGGTTTTGTGCGATCCAGCCATCAGGATTTGCTTTTGCTGACTTAACGACGAAACCTGGGTATTCATGTGGATTGCCCGTGCGCTTATCTGGCGCGTGTTTGGTAACCAAAGGTGCGGCAATCGCCATGAAAATGAACAGTACAACAATGGTTAAGCCCGTACGAGCGTAAGCGTTACCTAGAATCAGTTTAAATAGATCTTTCATAATTATTTCCCTCCCTTACGAAGGCGAGGATCAAGTACTACGTAAAGCATGTCGGCGATAAGGTTAAATGACAGCATAAACATCGTCATGATGATCAATTGACCCTGAAGAACTTGGTAGTCACGAGCGTGGATAGCGTTAAGTAATACAGTACCTAGACCCGGGTAGTTGAAGATGATTTCAACGATTAGCTGACCACCGATGGCCATACCTAGCGACATTGAAAGTGCAGTAACACTTGGAAGTAGAGCGTTACGCGCGGCATAGTTGAATACCACACGGTTCTCACTCAGACCCTTACCTTTGGCCATAGTGATGTAGTCTTCTGCAAGCAAGTTGATCATGTTGTTACGCATGTTGACTAGGAAGCCACCAATTTGAATGATCGAAGCACAGAATAGCGGTAGCACAGCGTGATATGCGGCGTCCTTGTAGAATGCCCAGCTTGTCCAATCAGGCACGGTGCCTGCGGTGTATGCGTAGCCAGTAGGGAACCACTTCAGACCAATAGCAAAGACGAATAGCGTCAACATGGCGATAACGACTTGAGGAACCGCCTGAATGATAAGCATGCCTGGAGTGACAAAAGCGTCGTACTTACTGCCACGTTTCCATGCTGCAAAAATACCCAGCACTGAACCCAAAGAGAATGAGAGAATAACGGCACTGCCTGCTAGGAACAGAGACCAGCCGAATGCACCACCTAGTAGCTGGTTCACTGATAGTGGGTAGAACTGGATCGAAGTACCAAGTTCCCAGCTGAGGATGTTTTTCATGTAGGCGATGTATTGAGTAAAGAGTCCGCCCTCAACAAAGCCGAGCAGCTCTTTCATCGCAGCGATACGTTCCGGAGTCACCTGTACCGAAGCGTTAGCGAACATCATGGTTACCGGATCTCCCGGCATTGCACGAGGAATAATAAAGTTTAATGTCGCAGCAACTAACAATGCGACCAAATAGAACGACAAACGTCTTAAAAAATAACCCATAACTCACCTTACTTACCCAGATTTTCCCTGTTTCTGGTTTCAGGTCGCTCCTAGCGAAAACAAAATTTAGAGCGAACAATCCCCTGACGACTGGCGCCATATAAAGAACACATCAAAACGTTGGGGGATTTTGCGGCATACAGAGCGTATGCCGCGTCGTTAGAACAACTACTTATTTAACTGGTTTTAGGTCCAGTACGTGTAGTAGACGCTCTGGGATACCAGCCCAAATGTTTGGACGGCCTTTTGGATTTTCTTCGTTCCACCAACCAGTGAATCGAGTTGTATTGTATTGGTACATGTAAGCACCAGACATTACAGGAATCGTAACTTGGTCAGAAGCGATGATTTGCTGGATGCCGTGAGCGATTTCTAGCTGCTCGTTCTTATCAGCTGTTTTGTAGAAGCTGTTTAGTAGGCCATCTAGCTTGTCATTTTTGTAGAAGTGCATCGCGAAGCGAGGCATACCTTCACCAGATTGAAGTGCTGAGTTGTAAGCACTGTTCCAGTAAGTGTATGGGTCTGCACCGTGGAAGTAGTTTGTGTAAGCTACGTCGTACGTACCTTCAAGCATTGCTTGGTTGTAAACAGAGAAATCTGGAGTACGTGCTTTCGCTTTGATGCCTACTTCAGCAAGTTGCTCAACTGCAAGTTGAACGGTGTTGTTGAAGTCAGTCCAACCGTTTGGAGATTGGATTAGTAGCTCGAAAGACTTACCAGATGGAGTGTCAACGAAACCATCTTTGTTTACATCTTTAAAGCCCGCTTTCTTCAGTAACTCTTTAGCACCTTCAACGTTGTATGTGTTGTAGCCTTTGTACTTGCTGTGAGTCTTTTCGTCAGACCAAGCTTCGAATGCATAGCCAAGGCCAGATGCGAAGTCGTTCACTGTACCGCCACCGTAGAACGCGATGTCGATAATAGTTTGACGGTCTAGAGCCATAGAGAATGCACGGCGGAAGTCTACGTTAGTAAGTGCTTCGTTCTTCGCTGCATCAGGGTTTTTGAAGTTAACAACGAACGCCTGAGTACCTGCTGGCGGGTACCAGTACTGGTGATTAGGGCTTGCCGCAGCGTAAGTACGGTCGATGTCAGGAATGAATGAAGACGTCCAGTCCATTTCACCGTTAACAACTTTACCTAGGAACTGGTCGTTGTTTGCAATTTGAGGAACACGTAGACAGTCAACATCTAGGTTGTCTGCATCCCAGTAATTCGGGTTAGCACACTGGATGTATAGCTGAGCAGTGAACGTATCGATTTCTGTAAATGGACCAGAGCCTACAGGGTTCTCGTTAGTGAAGGTTGAAGGATCTTTCACGTCTTTCCAAATGTGCTCAGGTACAACAGGTACTTTAGCAATTTCGTAAGGAACGTTTGAGTTCGCTTCTGTTAGGTTAAATTTAACTTGGTAGTCGTTTAGTTTCTCAACAGAAGATACCCAAGAGTTGATACCGCTTTGGTCTAGCTCTGATTTCTCTTTAACTAGGTTGAAAGAGAACACGACATCGTTAGCATCAAATGTTTCGCCGTCAGACCATTTCACGCCTTTACGAATATCGAAAGTTACGCTCTTTAGGTCGTCAGCCATTTTAAAGTTTTCTGCTAAACGGAATACTGGCGTGTTACCGTGCATTTCGTTGAACACAACTAGAGGCTCGTAAATGAAGTCCCAAGTAGTGTGCAAGTGAGTTGCACCTAAGTATGGGTTAAAGTTACGAACAAAAGTTGTGAACTCTTTAGGGTGGATAGTTAGTTCACTACGTTCAGCGGCTGTAGCTACCGATGCGAATCCGGTAGTTGCTGTAGCAATAATTGCTGTTGCTAGTGCTGTTTTTTTTATGTTGGCAAGCATAGCTGTTCCTTACTATTTGCTTTCATTTCACTTATGGAATGGAATGTCATCAATTGATAAACACTCACTAAGGCCCACCTCTTGTTAATGATTTTCAATCGGAGGTGATATGAAAATCCAGAGTGGCCTGTAGGCCTTAGGCACACTAAGAAAACACCTTAACGTCAATTTTCGCAATTGCTATTCCCGTTAAAAACGTCAAAACCATCACCATCTCCGTTAATACTGTTAAAAATCCCAAATTTGATTAAATTGTAATCACGAAAAGGCCTTTGAAGTGAGTCGCAATAGTCCATGTTTGTTAGTTTGTTTGTAAGTGGTTGCTAACTTCATTTTCTTTATTTTATAAGGCTTACTTTTGTGAGTGTAAAATGTGAGATGTGGGTCACTTGGAGGTTTTCTGTTAATTTTTTTGGTTAAATTAAAACTGCCGTCTTGTTGTGATTGGCTTCGCAAACTGAGTTCTTTTTACGCATTCTTGGTGGTTTCGTATCAATTAGAGTACCTGATAGACAAAAAAATAGGGGCTAAATGGCGGCAAGCAATAGGTTGTTTTACGAGTCGTAATAACTGTATTTGAACATTAACCAAGGCAAAATGATGAGACTAAAAAGCCCGCTTACTGCGGGCTTTTTAGTTTGGCATTGAAGGTGTATTAGCTTGTCAGTAAGTGCTGAAGTTTATCTCTTAGCCCTTCAATATGCGTTCTCTCTGGGCCTTGTTCGTTACAGTGCTCTAGGATGTAATCCAGTGAGCTTAGAACCGTTCTCCAGCGCGGTGTCTTCGGTAGCGTCTCGGTACGTAGATATTTATCGAGTGTGCGTGTTTGCAAAGTACTGCGGTCGAGATAGACGCGCCATAAACCACTTTGTTCTGCGAACGAGAACTTGGTTTGTCCTGTGACGGACTCCCAGTAGTTGAGTGCGCTTGTCATCGCGTCAACTAACACTTCGCGCATAATATCTTGTTTGGATTTACTGTCTCCGGCAACTCGATCAGCCAATCGCGTAAACTCTCCTCCCAGTTCTTTGAGTTCTTGCAGTTTGGCTTTATCACCTTCAAAGGCAAAACTGGACAACGCTTCAATTGCGGTTTCCAAGTTATTAATGCGGCTTGCATTGATGCTGCCGCCAACGTTGAAGATGTAAATCGAACGCAGGCCTGAACCTTGAGGAAGTTTCAAAATATCCGCAGAAAGGTGCTGTCGGACATCTTCGACGTAAACATCAATCGTACCGCAGTAATGCTCTTGTTCAACATTAAGGAATTTGGGTGCGATAAGTTCGTCTGCGCTTGAGCGTTTTAGTTGTTCGGTGGATCGTTTAAATAGCTTTGAAGCCGCCTCATTGGCAAAGCGAATCTTGTTATCTTCGCGAATACAGATGATGGCTTCTGGCGCCGTTTCTAGTTGCTCGAGTAAGCGTCCTTGAGTTTCTAACAGGCTGGCTTCAACCATTGCTCGGTGCTTGAGTTCAAGCTGGAGTTGTTGGTTCTCAAGTCGGCGTAGTTCAGCTTTGCTGGCCGTTAGATGGGCAATGATACGGGCAGCAAGCTCTTGCTTGTTAAATGGTTTCGACAGGTAATCGTTAGCCCCGGCGTTAAACCCGCGAATTCGGTCATCCGTTTGATTAAGTGCAGTCAGCATGATGACAGGCAGGGCGGCATGATCGTACTTTTTACGTACCGTTTCACACACCTGATATCCGCTCATAGCTGGCATCATAATATCCAGTAAGAGTAGCTCTGGTTTCTCTTTCTCAATCGATTCCAGTGCTTCGTGACCATCTTTAGCCGTGCGCACGCGATAGCCTTCAAGTCTTAGGAAACTATCCAAGACTCTAAGGTTCACAGGCTCGTCATCAACCACGAGCAGCAGAGGGCCTTCAGGGTTTTCTGGTAGGCTAACAGGTTCGGCTAACTCTATCTCTCCACTATCTGGCGCGATAAAGTGGGGCGCTTCATAGTGGTTTGCTTGCTGAATTTGCTCTTCACTCGCGATAGGCAATGTAAAGCTGAACGTGGTGCCAACCATTGGCTGACTACTCACGTACAAAGACCCTTGCATCAGTTCGATCAACTGACGACTGATAGACAAGCCCAGTCCTGCGCCTTGACGGTAGCGGCTTGAGTCGCTGCCCGCTTGAATCAGAGGCTCAAAAATATGTTCGAGTTGGTCAGCAGGAATACCTTGGCCAGTATCGACGACCTGAACACGGATATGATCGTCGATAACGTTCGCAGAAATGACGATTTTACCTTCGCTGGTGTATTTGATTGCATTGCCAACCAAGTTATATAGCACCTGTTCAAGTCTTTGCGGGTCAGCACTTACCCACACGGGGTCACTAGGTACTTGGTTGATAATTCTGATGGGTTTGTTACCTAGCAGATGGGAAGAAAGCTCAAGTACTAAGCGCGTTGAACCGGATAAATCTACGGCACTGGTGTCGATATCCAAGTTTCCATAACGCATCTTATGGTAATCAAGTAAGTCATCAACCAAGGTAGCAAGACGCTGACCACTGCTGATAATGATATCTAACTGGTATTTGTGCTCTGCTGTGATCGGGCCGTTAGCTCCTGAAGTGAGTGCCTCGGCAATCCCCACCATGCCGTGTAAAGGCGTTCGTAACTCATGAGAGGTTGTCGCGAGGAATTCATCTTTGAGCTTATTGGCGAGTTGTAACTCATCATTTTGTTTTTGAATGAGTTTGAGGTTGCTTTCTAGCTCTTCATTTTGCTCTTTGATTAAGAGGATCTTTTCACGAATTGAGCGTTGCATCCGCTCAAAACTGACCGCAAGACGCCCGATTTCATCTTTACGCTGCGTGTTGATCATGGTGGCATCAAGATCGCCAGCGGATACCTTCTCGGCAGCCCAAGTCAATTTAAGAAGTGGGGATGTGATGAAATTGGACAGGTAGTGGGAGGCCATAACAACCAGTAAGATCGCCGTTAACATCGCGAAAATAAACACAGTTTCAAGTTGATGAACGCGAGCAAAGGCTACACTTTCTGGTACTTCAACGACCAGTGCCCAGTCGATACCTTTAACCGAAATCGGCGCGTAGGCGGCAATGGTGGCCTCTTTCTCTGAGTTTGAGTAGGTTCCAAAGCTGGTTAATCCAGACAAGGCGAGATCCACCACTTGTCGACTTTTATCAATATCTTCCTGCTGGTATGCGAGAGTACGGGATTGATGATCGGCACCAACCAAAAGGGTCTTCATTGAAGGGATGTTTTTGGTATCAGCGATGAGCTTGGTTATGCCGTTGTTCGGCAGACGAAACATGGCGTAGCTGTGCAGATAACCTTGCTGCACAATGGGTGCGCCTAGCCATGCCACTGACTTGCCTTGCTCTTGTGCAAAATCGGAAATAATAACTGGCGTAAAGTCTTCGTTGGTTTTACGTTTTTCAGTGACCAGATTTCTTAGTTTGGTAAAAGTGCGTCCCAAGTTGGCATCTTTATATTTACCAGTGAGCAAGTTAGTGCCGAAATTGTCATATTTATACGTCGAGTAAGTGACGTTTCCCTCTCGATCGACCAATAAGATGTCATCGAAATCTGAACGTTTGAGCAGTTCCAGATAAGCCCAGTGATAGCGTTTATGGAGCAAGCGATAGCGCTCTGTACCATTAAAGAGGCTAGACTGAGGCAAAATAGAGGTTTTGATTTGATCGCCCGAACCTTGGATATAGCGCTTTTGTGCGTACTCGCGTGCCTGCTCAATATCAAGGCCTAAGCTGCCAAATGCATTGACCAAGCCGTAGAATCGACCACCACTCGCATACGCTAACTCTGAGCGTACAAATCCCATGACTTCCGACTCTTTAGCGTATAGGTAGTCGACGACTTGCT
This sequence comes from Vibrio sp. TRT 1302, assembly GCF_050113875.1. NCBI lineage: Bacteria > Pseudomonadati > Pseudomonadota > Gammaproteobacteria > Vibrionales > Vibrionaceae > Vibrio > Vibrio sp. TRT 1302. Next base: position 104,076 of record NZ_JBNJOF010000006.1, read on the forward strand.
GCTGCTTGCTATCGCGAACAGAAACCAAATGCAATGTGCTCTGCTCTTGCAAGTCTTTGGTGTGTGATTGCAAGAAGAAGATAGCAATAACGGTAAGAGGTGTGATACTTAAGACCAGAAATGCCAGCATCAGAGTGCTTTGAAGACGCTTAAATTTCTGTTTCCGATACAACTTAAACATGATCTAACTAGAGTTTCCAAGAGTTCGGCTTAAAGGTTGGGGCCTAAAAACCTGTAAGCGGGATAAAAACGTTATTTTCCTATAGTGACAAAATTAACGAGTTTTTTTACTTTGACAAGTAAGTTGCAAGGAAAGCGTGGAGAAAAGCGCAGTTTTTACTTTGGGAGGGGAGATGTTGCCCAATCCTTGGTAAGAATTGGGCAAGTCGACTACTTCTTAGCGTGATAAATCGCGAATTTATTGGTCTTATTTAGCGTCTCGCAATTACTGAAGGCTTGCTCAATAATCGGCTGATATTTAAGAAAACTATTGGCAACGATAAATAGTTGTCCGTGCGGGTTTAGATGTTGTGGCGCTTTTGCCAACAGAGTCTCCGTTGCGCTGTAGCTAGTATCGAGACCTGCATGGAAAGGAGGATTACTGATAATGAAGTTGTAATCCTTACTGGTATCCGAATAAACATCAGAGGCAAAAACATGACCAGTCAAACCGTTAGCTTCGAGTGTGGCTTGGCTAGACGCTACCGCGAGTGCGCTGATGTCACACATTTCTAGCTCGATGTCTGGATTAAGTAGTGCCATCACGCTGCCGATGACTCCCGCTCCACAGCCAAAGTCTAAAACCTTGCCAGTCAGATCGGGTAGGGTATCGAGCAGCAGTTTACTGCCAATATCAAACTCTCCGTGACTGAACACACCCGGTAAGCTTTTAATGGTCAGAGTGCGCTCTTTGTAGCTAACCTGATAGGTTTTATACCATTCATCTAGCTGGAAAGCTGCGGGTGCCTGAGTACATTGCCCCCAGTAGAAAGAACAACGGCGTGCGGAGTCGTATTTAGTCATCGGGCCATAGGCCTTAAACATTTTCTCAACGCTTTTAATACCAGAGCGATTCTCACCCACAACCACGATTTCAGTTCCGGTTCCTAGCTTGGACATCAACATGGCCAGCAGATACTCGGCTTCCGCTTTCGCTTTTGGCCAGTAGAGCAGGACCAAATCTGCCTGAGTTTGTTGTGTGAACTCTGCACCAAAGACACGGGTAATTTGCGAATAGGATTCAAGCTGACGATGATAACCATAGTTGGTGGTAAAGACGGTTACAGACTGACAGTGTTTTACCAGTTCAACAGGAAATAGGTCTTCAGCTTCACCAGCAACAAGAACGTGTTTACCTTCGAAGTAAGCAAGTTGTCGCTCGGCAATTTGACTTGGCGCGATATAGGCAGACATAGAGCACTCAGTAGAAAAAAATGAGGGGGGATTTTCGCACAATCCTCCCTCATCTTGAAGTATTAAACCGTTTTGCTGTTTAGCTGCGATCTTGTTGATCTAAGAAGCCTTGAAACTCCTCTTCATAGATATTGAACAATACCATGGTCACAGCAAAAATGATCGGGCCGTAGATTAGGCCAATTAAGCCAAATAAGTGTAGACCACCTAATAAAGAGAAGAAGATCATTAGCGTGTTCATTCCTGCGCTACCTTGCATTAGGAATGGACGGAGCAAGTTGTCTATCGAACCTACCACAGCGACGCTCCAAACGGTCAGGAAGATAGCCCATGTGGTATCTCCTATGAGGAAGAGGTAGATTGCTGCTGGGATCCAAATGAGCGCAGTACCAACAACCGGAATAAATGAAGCAAAGCCCATCATGGTTCCCCAGAATAGACCTGGGAATCCGGCGAGCCACATACCGAGTCCACCCGCGATACCTTGAGCAATTGCAGTCAGGAATGAACCCATGACGGCAGACTTAGCTACCTGCTCAACTTCATCCAGTAGTTTATCTTCTTGGCTGCGTGACAAAGGAAGGATATGGCGGATAGCACTGATGATCTTATCGTGATCTCGAAGTAAGAAAAATAGCACGAATAACATCAGGAAAAAGTCCATTAGGAAGTTAGTCGCATCACCTAAAATCTTCGCGCTGATACCGACAAGATTACTGCCAAAACTCGTGGCAAACTGCGCGACTTTCTGAGCAATCTCTTGAGGCTCTACCTTATCGAAAGGTAAGTAAGTGTTCGCTAAAGACAAACCTTTCACAACCCAAGGGTGTTCGAAGAGTGTTTGGATGCCCCCTTGAGTGACCCATTGATAAACGTTTTGAGAAAATGCAGATCCTTGCTGAACGATAGCAGCAAAGACGAACAGTAGTGGGACGACAATGATAAAGGTCAACACAACACAGGAGAGCAGAGAAACCACATTTTTATGATTTGGCAGTTTGCTCTCAATCCAATCATGAATAGGGAACATCAACAGCGAAATGATAAACGCCATTACGATCGAATTGATGTAAGGTTCTACCAATAAAAAACACGCGAACGCTGCAGCCAACAGGGCTATCACTAGTACCCAGTGACTGGAGGTTATTTTAATTTTATCTGACACAATCTTGTCCAATTGTTTGACGATGTATCAGTATAATGGCTTTAAAACAGGCAGTTATCAATCAAGAATCAGATTTGTATCAGAGGTGAGTCAAAACATGGGATGCTGTAATAATGACAAAGGCTGTAAGTCAGCATCAAAACGCAAACCTTCTATACCTTGGTTCGCCTTGGTAATGGCAGGATTGGTTTTGTTAGTCTTGTTTAACTGGCAATAAAAAAGGCTGCTCAATGCAGCCTTTTCCATATGCAGTAGAGGTTAAGCTTCTGCTTGATGCAGTAGAGGTTAAGCTTCTTGTGCGATGATAGCGAAACAGCGATCTGCCGCTTCCAGCGTCGCTTCAATCTCTTTGCTGCCGTGTGCCAGAGAAGTAAAGCTCGCTTCGAAAGCCGATGGCGCAAGATAAACGCCGTGATCCAGCATTAGGTGGAAGAAACGTTTGAAGCGCTCGATGTCGCACTTAGTCACGTCTTCGTAGCTGGTGATGCTTTCTTGATCGGTAAAGAAGAAACCAAACATTCCGCCAACTTGATTGACGACAAGAGGAATACCGTGGTTGTCTGCTAGTTGCTTAAAGCCATCTGCTAGCTGTTTAGTTTTAGAAGCAAGGCGCTTTTCGTTACCTTCTTCTTTGAGTAGGTTCAGACAAGCGAAACCTGCCGCCATCGCTACAGGGTTACCTGATAGAGTGCCAGCTTGGTAAACAGGGCCTGTAGGTGCAATGTATTGCATCACTTCTTTGCGACCACCGAATGCACCCACTGGCATACCACCACCAATAACTTTACCTAATGTTGTTAGGTCTGGTTTGATGTTGTAGTAAGCCTGAGCGCCACCTAGAGCTACGCGGAAACCTGTCATTACTTCATCAAAAATCAGAAGCGCGCCTTCTTCATCACAGATTTGACGCAGTCCCTCATGGAACCCTTCCACTGGCGGAATACAGTTCATGTTGCCAGCAACGGGCTCAACGATAATACATGCGATTTCACCTTTGTTTGCCGCAAAGAGTTCGCGCACTGAGTCTAAATCGTTAAATGTTGCTGTTAGAGTGTGCTTGGCGAAATCCGCTGGAACACCTGGTGAACTTGGTTGACCAAGAGTCAGAGCACCCGAACCCGCTTTAACGAGCAGGCTGTCTGCATGACCATGGTAACAACCTTCAAATTTCATGATTTTGTCGCGACCTGTATAACCACGAGCAAGACGAATTGCGCTCATGGTTGCTTCAGTGCCTGAACTCACCATACGAATTTGTTCCATCGATGGTACAAGTTCTGAAACCAGTTCAGCCATCGCGATTTCCATTTCGGTTGGTGCGCCAAAGCTCAAACCGCGCTGTGCTGCGTCAATAACCGCTTCACGAATTACCGCGTGGTTGTGACCAAGAATCATCGGACCCCAAGAACCCACATAATCAATGTACGCTTTGCCGTCAGCATCAAAAATCAACGGGCCGTCAGCTCGTTCAACGAAAATCGGTGCGCCGCCAACGCCGTTAAAAGCACGTACAGGAGAGTTCACGCCACCAGGAATGGTTTGCTGTGCTTTCTCAAATAGATCTGCGGATTTGGTCATGGGATATCCTCTTTTGATTGCTCGGACCAATTTGGGACGCATTGTACCTGTCGATTCCCATACAATAAAACGCTTTGCTGCACATTCTGAGTAGTTTCACAGCAAATAAAGAAGAATTGGGATAAAAAGTTGCTTCAAAAGTGGTGAATACTTGAACGCTTCACTCAGGTATTAGATAATCCCCCTAATATTAAAAGATGAAGTTCCAGAAAGTTCAGTCATTCTGGAGCCAGACGACTGAGAGAGATCATCGTGAGCGAAGTAAATATTCCACTAACATTTTCAGATGCAGCGGCTCAGCGAGTAGGTGCATTGATTGCTGAAGAAGAGAACCCGAACCTGAAACTGCGAGTTTACATTACTGGTGGTGGTTGCAGTGGTTTCCAATATGGTTTCACTTTTGACGAGAACGTGAATGAAGGAGACACAACCATCGTAAACAGTGGTGTGACTTTGGTAGTTGACCCTATGAGCCTTCAATATTTAGTTGGTGGCCAAGTGGACTACACTGAAGGGCTTGAGGGCTCGCGTTTCTTTGTGAATAACCCAAATGCGACCACAACATGTGGCTGCGGTGCTTCATTCAGCGTTTAAATTTCTCTTTCTAGGCTGCAGTCCCTCTGCAGCCTATTGCCTATCTACTACTGGCTTTTCCTTCCTTATTTATCCAGAAACTGAGACCTCAGATAAATAGTCATCAATGTCATTTTATTTTTGGACGGTTAATTTATATCCTAATTGATACATTCGCAGTAGAACTCTGTGAATTGCTATATCCACAACGTGTAGCCGTAAGTCGCTGCTGTTGTTTGTTTTGGATGTGATATAGAAATAATAAGGATAGTTATGGCTAGTATTTCTCCTCTGCGTTTTCTTGCGGTTAGACCTTATCTTGTGTCACTGATATTGGTATTACTCCTCTCTCTTTGGTTGGGGGTAGGAATGTTGAAAGCACAAGACACCACGCCTCACCAAGAGACTGAAGACATTCCATTAGCCAAAGTTCAGTTCACCTCGTTTGTCGCCGAATCAACACACAAAACCATTGAGCTTTACGGACGGACTGCGCCAAATAAAAAGGCCAGACTCGGGGCAGAAATTGCCGGCAAAATTGTCCAGTTAAAGGTAACTAAGGGTGAAAGTGTTAAGCAGGGGCAAGTGATTGCGCTGATTGATAAGGGCGATTTAGAGAGTCAGTTGCAGCGTGCCGAAGCCTTGCTGAAAGTGAAAGAGAAGGAATATAAAGCCGCACAGTCTCTCAAAAGTAAAGGTTTGCAAGGTGAGGTAGCGTTTACTACGGCTCAGGCTGGTTTAGTCGAAGCGAAAGCGATGGTGAGCAATGCCCAAATTGCTTTGCGTAATACCTCGGTAAAAGCGCCGTTTACAGGCGTAGTGGATCATCTGTTTATTGAAACGGGTGATTTTGTTGGAGTTGGTGATCCTGTCGCGACATTACTCGATTTAAGCAAGATAGTGATTGAAGCCGACGTGAGCGAGCGACACATTCAAGCGTTAGAGCTTAATCAACAAGCGAGTGTTCGTTTTATTAATGGTGACCAAGCCATGGGGGCGGTGCGTTACATATCACGAGTCTCCTCTCCTGCAACAAACACTTTCCCAATTGAAATTGAACTGGCAAACCCTGGGCAGAAAATCCCAGCGGGTGTCAGTGCTGAAGTGAAACTCAACCTTCAAGACCAGCTGGCAATTAAAATTACCCCTGCAATGCTGGCTCTGGATGAAATGGGCAACTTAGGTGTCAAAACACTGGTCGCTAATCAGGTCAAATTTGTGCCAATAAAGCTGGTTAAAGCGGAACAGGATGGGGTTTGGTTGACGGGACTCGGTGAGCAAGTCGATATCATCACTACTGGGCAGGGATTTGTGCGCGATGGTGATAGTGTAATTGCGATTGAGCAAAGCAGATAGGAGCCGACACTATGTATGCATTGATTGATGCGGCTCTATCTCGTACTAGAACCATGATGGTGCTTCTGGTTTTTATTCTATTCGCCGGTGCGGGAACGTATATCACCATTCCTAAAGAATCTAGCCCTGACATTACAATTCCGATTATTTATGTGTCGGTAGGCCATCAGGGCATATCGCCATCAGACGCCGAACGATTGCTTGTTCGCCCGATTGAGCAAGAATTGAGAACCATTGAAGGGGTCAAAGAGATGACCTCTACCGCTTCTGAAGGTCATGCCTCAGTAATGCTTGAGTTCAGTGTTGGTGTCGACCTGAACAAAGCGATGGCCGATGTGCGTGAAGCGGTTGATTTGGCAAAACCCAAATTACCCAGCGACAGCGATGAACCGACAGTCAATGAAGTGACTTTGGCATCGGAGGAACCTGCGCTGTCAATTGTACTTTACGGTACGGTACCCGAGCGAACCATCGTGCAGATAGCGCGTCAGTTAAGAGATAAGCTGGAAAGTTACCGCCAAATCCTAGAAGTGGATATTGCAGGTGATCGCGAGGATATTGTTGAGATCATTGTTGATCCACTACTGATGGAGAGTTATGGCTTAGATCAGGGGGATATCTACAATCTGATCGCACTAAATAACAGAGTGGTTGCCGCAGGTTTCGTTGATACGGGGTATGGGCGCTTTTCGGTTAAGGTTCCTTCGGTCTTCGATTCGCTTAAAGATGTGCTTGAATTACCTGTAAAGGTTGATGGTAAGCAGGTCATTACCTTTGGTGATGTGGCAACCGTTAGACGGGCATTCCGAGATCCAGAAAGCTACGCACGTCTAGATGGAAAATCTGCCGTTGTACTTGATGCCAAAAAACGCGCTGGAGAGAATATCATCGAGACTGTCGCGTTAATAAAAGCGGTGTTGGCTGAAGCTCAAGCGCGTCCAGATTGGCCGAATAACCTGATGGTCAAATACACTTGGGATCAGTCTAAAGATGTTGAGATGATGCTCAGCGATCTGCAGAACAATATCTTGTCAGCGATCATTTTGGTTGTGATTGTCATTATTGCCATTCTTGGTGTTCGTACTGCCTTGTTGGTGGGTATTTCGATTCCAGGCTCATTCTTAACCGGTTTGCTGGTTCTGTCTGTTTTTGGCCTAACCATCAATATTGTCGTGCTCTTTTCATTGATCATGGCGGTAGGTATGTTGGTTGACGGTGCTATCGTTGTGACTGAGTTTGCCGATCGACGTATGCAAGAAGGCACGCCAAGAAGGGAAGCTTATCGTGACGCCGCCAAGCGAATGGCATGGCCGATTACCGCCTCCACGGCGACCACACTAGCCGCTTTTGCCCCTTTGCTTTTCTGGCCAGATGTCACTGGCGAATTTATGAAGTATCTGCCGCTGACTCTGATTGCGACTTTGAGCGCATCTCTAGCGATGGCGCTACTATTGGTGCCTGTTTTAGGCAGTTTAATAGGACGACCTCAGCATGTGACTAAAGCGCAACGGGAGAAAATGGTTGCTCTACATGATGGCGATTTTTCTAAGGCAACAGGTATTACTAAGCTCTACTTCCATACCTTAGACATTGCGATAAAGCACCCGATCAAAATCCTCATTAGCGCCATTTTGCTTGCGATTGGCGTTGGTTTTACCTACGCCAAAGCAGGTTTGGGGGCGGAGTTTTTCCCCGAAGTAGATCCACCGTTTTTCACGGTCAAAGTCCGATCTTATGGTGATCTTTCCTTGGATGAGAAAGATGTGATTATTCGCGATATTGAAGCGGTAATGCTCAATCATGATGAGTTTGAGAGTGTGTATACGCGGACCGGTGGCGATGATGAAATTGGTCAGATTCAGATTACTCCTGTTGATTGGCAGTATCGCCGCAAGGTCAAAGAGATCATTGAGGAACTCAAGCTTCAAACGGATGGTTATGCTGGGGTCGAAATTGAGTATAAATTCCCTGATGCTGGTCCACCGGTTGAACATGATCTGGTGATAGAGCTATCGGCTCGTATCCCTGCTGAATTGGATGCGGCGGCTAAAAAAGTTAGGCATTGGGCTGACAATTATCCGGCTTTTACCAATCTAAGTGATACTTCAAGTAAAGATGGCATAGATTGGCAGATCGACATTCGTCGTGATGACGCGTCTCGTTTTGCTGCCGATGCGACCTTAGTGGGTAATACGGTCCAGTTTGTGACGAATGGTCTGAAAATCGGTGATTATCTGCCTGATGATGCCAATGAAGAAGTCGACATTTTGGTTCGTTACCCGCAGGACAAGCGCGACATAGGTCGTTTTGATCAACTTCGAGTTAAAACTCAAGCCGGCTTAGTTCCTATCACTAACTTTGCGACTATCGTACCTGAGCACAAGCAAGACACGATACGACGCATTGATGGGCATCGGGTCACCAATATTATGGCGGATATGAAAGAGGGTTATAACCTGGCTCTCGAGTTGCCCAAAATCAATCAAGCGGTCGCTGAGCTCGGTTTACCTGATGGTGTTGAGTTTAAAATTCGTGGGCAGAATGAAGAGCAAGAAAACTCTTCTGCTTTTCTACAAAATGCCTTCCTTGTGGCATTGGTGGTAATGGCGCTTATTCTAATTACTCAGTTCAATAGCTTTTATCAGGCATTCTTAATTTTAAGTGCCGTACTATTTTCAACCGTCGGCGTGTTTGTTGGCTTGCTAATATTCCAGAAGCCATTCGGTATCATTATGTCTGGGATAGGGGTTATTGCGTTGGCAGGCATTGTGGTCAACAACAATATTGTTTTGATCGATACCTATAACCAATTGCGTAATCGTGGCTTAGATAAGCGAGAAGCAATACTGCGAACTGGAGTTCAACGTCTGCGACCTGTGATGCTGACGACAGTAACGACGATTCTTGGCTTATTGCCGATGGTACTGGAAATGAACATCGACCTGATCAACCAAAAAATCGAATTTGGTGCACCTAGTACCCAGTGGTGGTCGCAACTCGCCACAGCCGTTGCTGGTGGTCTGGCGTTTGCCACTGTTCTCACTCTAGTATTGACTCCGTGTTTATTAATGCTGGGCAAAGAGCATAAAGTGGAAGAGCAGGGTAATAGAGTTATTGAAGCCGATTAATGACAAAGGCCCGGATGATCCGGGCCTTTGACTTATGGTGTAGCAAGTAACTCACCGTAGCGATTCAGTTTATCTAATCTGATCTTCGCGTTGGCAATGAAGGTCGCCTTGTCTGAACCTGTGAGTGATTTAGACTGTGGCAATTTGACCGTCCTAGCGTTTTTGTGGACGCCATTAACTAGAAACTCATAGTGTAAGTGTGGACCAGTGACACGACCTGTGCCTCCAAGGGTGCCGATTGTCTGACCTTGTTTAACCCTCTGACCGGTTTTCACGGTACGTTTTGTTAAGTGGAGATACTTAGTAATGTAAGTATTGCTGTGCTTAATAAAGACGTAGTTGCCGTTGAACTGGTTGTAGCTAGATTTTTGCACAATACCGTCACCCGCAGCCCAAATAGGCGTTCCGACAGGTGCAGCATAGTCTGTTCCTCGATGGGCAACGACTTTGCCCGTCACTGGATGGCGTCGAGTCGGATTGAAGTTAGAGGTCACACGACGGAAATCAAGGGGTGAACGCAAGAATGCTTTTTTCATTGCACGGCCATTCTCGTCATAGTAGTTGCCCGTTTTATCATCCAAAATGGCTTTGAATGTATCCCCTTGGTTGGTAAATACGGCGGCAATGATCTTTCCTCTTCCGACGACTTCTCCTTCAACCACCTTCTCTTGATAGAGAATCTTAAAGTTGTCACCACTACGAATATCCAACGCAAAGTCGATATCCCAGCCAAAAATACCGGCTAACTCCATAATTTGGTTTGCGGTTAAACCGGCATTGACGCCTGCATTCCAGAAGTTTGAGGTGATATCCGCTTCAGCGTAGTTGTATTGGTAAAACAGTTCTTTTTTGTCGAATGAAGATCGATAACCCGTTTCTGATTTAGTCACTAGAAAGCTTTCATAGGGGCTGAGAGTTCGTTTAATTTGTATCAGCTCATTGTCGGCGTCAAAGCCCAGCTCGAAGGTGTCTCCCGGTCTCACTCGAGTAAGTTGCGTCTCAATGTCCTTATTGGTCGATGTCAGTTGATAAAGCAAACGAGATGATAGCCCTGCACGTTGAAACAGTAGAGCCATACTGTCACCAGTACCAATGGTGTGTTTTTCCCAACGCAAAACTGCCAGTGGGGAGATGGACTCTTGCTGAGCAAGTTGGTCGATATTCAGCGTTAATGGGTAAGCTTTACCCACTTGATAGTTGCTCTCTTCTTGACGGAGATCGTTAGGAGCAGGCAGAAATAGCGCGATGACAATAAATGCGCTGAAAAAGGCGATAAGGGCTCGATGAATCCAAGGTAGTCGAGCAAAAAGAGACAACATCGTATGTCCGTTCTAAAAAATTCAGTAAAAAAGCTCAGCTGTTTAGTCTAACTGGTTTCAAAAAGCATCGCTATTCAAGTAAGATGGCAAACTAACAAATTTTTGCCAAATCTGTGGGAGTGAACAAGAATGGCGAGCATTGAAGCTGCACTAGCGGAGATTAAGCGCGGTGTTGATGAACTGATTCCAGAAGAAGAACTGATTGCTAAGTTGAAAGAGGGTCGTCCTCTTCGCATCAAACTGGGTGCCGATCCAACGGCTCCTGATATACACCTAGGCCACACAGTTATTTTGAACAAGCTACGTGCGTTCCAAGAACTTGGTCATGATGTGACGTTCTTAATCGGTGATTTCACTGGTATGGTTGGTGACCCAACAGGTAAGAACACAACTCGCCCACCTCTAACTCGCGAAGACGTACTGCGTAATGCAGAAACGTATAAAGAGCAGGTGTTTAAGATTCTTGATCCAGCGAAAACTAAGATTCAATTTAACTCTGAGTGGCTTTCTGAGCTAGGTGCAGAGGGTATGATTCGCCTTGCTGCAAATCAAACGGTTGCTCGTATGCTGGAACGTGATGATTTTAAAAAGCGTTACACTGGCGGTCAGCCAATTGCTATCCATGAGTTTATGTATCCACTCCTACAAGGTTATGACTCAGTAGCAATGGAGACAGACGTTGAACTGGGTGGTACTGACCAGAAGTTTAACTTATTGATGGGTCGTGAGCTGCAAAAAGCACATGGTCAAAAGCCGCAGGTTGTCTTAACAATGCCTCTTCTTGTTGGTCTAGACGGCGAGAAGAAGATGTCTAAGTCTGCGCACAACTACATTGGTATTAGCGAAGCACCAAGTGAGATGTTCGGTAAGATCATGTCGATTTCTGATGAATTGATGTGGAACTACTACGAGCTGCTCTCTTTCCGTCCTCTTGAAGAAATCAGCGAACTGAAAGCGGGTGTTGAAGCGGGTAAAAACCCACGTGATGTGAAAGTTGCTCTGGCAAAAGAGATCATCGCTCGCTTCCATAGCCAAGAAGATGCAGATGCGGCTGAGCAAGAGTTCGTCAACCGTTTTGCGAAAAACCAAATTCCTGATGAGATGCCAGAGTTTGAGTTTGAAGCTGGCCTGCCAGTTAGCAACTTACTGAAAGAAGCGGCACTGTGCGCTTCAACTTCAGAAGCAATGCGTATGGTTAAGCAAGGTGCGGCTAAGATGGATGGCGAAAAAGTGGCAGACGCCAAGTTTGCACCTGAAGCAGGGACTTATGTCTTCCAAGTTGGTAAACGTAAGTTCGCTCGCGTGACAATTAAATAGTCACTGCCTGAAATTACCGTGAATTAAAGCGCCTTTTTAGGCGCTTTTTTTATGTTTGTTATCAAACTTATAGCCTGCTCAAATGTTATGCATTTTTGTTTAAAATTGACTGATTTTCTTTGATGACTCTGGTACTATGCGCACGTTGCCAGTATGGCAGCTTATTCGGAGACTTTTATGAACAATATCGACCATCCTCCTAGTATGAGAGGGGAAAAATAAACCGCTTCGGTATTGTCGTCTCACGCCTCTACCTAAGTGGTAGAGCATCCTTTCTATTGAACTGTATCCTCACGTTTTTCTCCTCTAAATTCTAGAATCAACACAGTATCTCTCTAGCTTCTTTGGGCTGGCGAGATGGCGTCTTGTGCTTGTACATCACTGTGTTTGATGGTCGTTACCTACTGCCAATCGGGAGATTCGCCATGACGGTAATGAGCAATACTTACATTGAAAACACTCCGCACTTTTCTCGTGAAGAGATCGGTGCAGCTCGCAATGCATTTTTGCAGTACGAGCAACAGCAACAGGTGCACCTGCTAACGGTAATGCCTGTTGAAGAAGCGGTCGCTATCTTACATCACTGCTCAGTGGGTTATGTGCAGCGATTGATTTCGGCTCTGGAATTGGATGGGCATGACAAGTTGGCGCGACACTATGCGCACCAACTTGGATTTATTCACTCTGAAGTGGAAACATCGAGTAGCTATCTCGACACTTCAGTGATGGGACACGTTAAACAGAGAATAGGTTGGATTATTGCCCTAGCGCTATTGGGCATTGTTTCTGGCCTAATCATCTCTCACTATGAAGATACCTTGAGCCAACTGGTTCTTCTGGCGATCTATATGCCCGTTATTGCTGCTGCTGGTGGTAATACAGGTACACAGGCAGCGACACTCGTCATTCGAGCTTTGGCGACAGGAGAGCTGAAAAAACGTCAATGGCTGGCGGTATTTTGGAAAGAGAGCCGTGTTGCACTGTGTTTAGCGTTCGCGATTGCTTTAGTGATCGTTTGCCGTGTGTTGTTTTTTAGTGATGCTAGTGGCACTGGTGGTTTTGAACTCAACACTATCGCGTTAGCAATCGCTGTTGCGCTGTTTATTCAGGTGACCATGTCGACCACTTTGGGTGGTTTGTTACCGATATTAGCAAGGGCATTTAAACTGGACCCCGCGGTGTTGGTCAGCCCAGTTCTCGCCTCTATTGTTGATATCTCGGGGATGTGGATCTACTTTACGGTTGTGAACTACTTTTTGGGCATTGCCTGACTAAACTTCACCACATCTTGATAGAACAATGTTTCAAACTTAGTGATAGGAGCGACGGTCGGTTGAGCGTCGCTCTTTGTTTTTGGTGGATGATAGTCAGCGACAAACTGAACAAACAAGGTGCTAGGTTTACCGTTATTATCTAGACCGTAACCCGCCATATTGTAGCTTCCGTAAAGGGAACCACTCTTGGCAATCAACTCACCTTTGATCGGTTCCTGGCGCATACTTCGGCGATATTTTAGCGTGCCGTTAGTTCCTGCCTTTGGCATTAAGTCGATCAGTCCAAGTTGATCATCATGTTTCCAGATATAACGTAAAACGGCGGCCATATTTTGGCTGGTAAAGCGATTGTTACGTGATAAGCCTGAGCCGTCTGCCATTGGCGTTTGTTGTAAGTCGATGCCGGTTTTAGCGAAGAGGATCTGTTTGATTGCTTCGGTGCCATTACCAAAACTGCCTGATTGAACAAAGAACTTGCTACCAAGAGTCTTCGTTAAGTTGTCGGCAATCAGGTTATCTGACTGTTTGAGCATTGTTTCGAGCAATTCAGGGAGTGGAGCAGATTGATGGATTGCTAACGTTTGACCTTGTCGCTGAGGTGCCCCCACTTTGATGTTGCCAATCAGTTCAATGTTTAGCTGACTGAGCAATGTATGGAGTATACGCTGTGTGTAAAGAGCAGGATCTTGAACGGCGAATTTGAGCGGTAGAGGTTGGCTACGGCTTTGTAGGCACCCTTGCAACTGATAGTGGTTGTCTGGTGAAGAGAGCAGCTCTAAATCGCACTGAGCGCTCTCTTGTTCAGCTTTAGAAACGGTTTTTGCTTGTGTGGTGACATAAATAGGTTGATGTTCGGGCACATAGACCCGAGTTTTGCCGTCTTGCTGAGTGTATATAGAAGCCTGAACACAATTTCCGTCAAGTGAGATAGCGCTCGCTGGCGCGCTATAGCAAACGCCAAGAATGTCCCAAGGCCAGCCAACCGCACGTTCATAACCTGTAAAAGCACTATTATCTAACCACAGATCCCCTTCGATTCGCTTTATGCCTTTGCTACGAGCCTGAGATAAGAGTTGTTTTAGATTGTCTGTGGTAAAGGTTGGATCTCCACTAAAACGAATCACAACATCCTTACCTGCTTGTTCTATCGCGGTGTGGTAGCGAAACTGATCACCTAATTCTAGTTTTGTAGCAAGAGCGGTCACTATTTTTAATGTGCTGGCTGGTGGAAACAGTTGATCTTGGTTTGCTGAACGTTGGTAACTCTCTTGGCTCTGTAAGCTTTCAATACGCAATGCCGCTCGGCTACCAGAGGGCAACTCGTTTAATGGAGCATAAGCCGATACTTGCGAAGAAAATAGACCTAAAACCCATAGTAGGGATGAGAAAAAAATTGAGCGTTGCATAGTAATGGGTATCGCAAGTCGTGAGCCAGAAGAAGAGTATAGCGAGTAAAAAAAACGCCCGCTATAGAGCGGGCGTCTTAGATTCTTGACTTAAGGTCAGGAAATTAGAAGTCGTAACGTAGACCTAGAGCTAGCTCGTCTTCTGCATCTGCTTTAGAGATGTAAGACTTGCTGTCATCAAGTAGGTTGAAGTTGTACGATACGTAACCACGGAAGTTAGGCTTGAAGTAGTAAGTTGCGTCAATTGCGATGTTATCTGCAGCTTCTTCTTTAGTGCCTGAAGTTTTGCCTTCTAGGTAGTTGTATGTCGTTGTGAATACAGTTTGGCCCATAGTGTAAGCCGCTGCGAATTCGTAACCAGTGTTGTCAGTCTTAGTGCTGCCGTCTTTATCTTGACCATCAACAAAAGTACCTGCTAGGTATAGGTCGTTGATTGCGAAAGACGCTGCTAGCATGTACTGATCAGAAGATTTGTTGTTGCCAGTGTTTTGGTCTGCATAGCCACCACCTAGCTTAACACCAGTGTCGCCGATTGCGTAGATTGCAGATAGAGAGTAACCGTCAGTGTTGTTGTCAGTGTAACCACCTTGGGTATCATCCTTACGGTCAGCAAAACGGTAGCTCGCTTTAACACCTAGGTCAGCAAATTGACCTTTGTAAGATAGCATGTTGTCTGTACGGTCAGCGACAGCGATTTTGTATGCTGCTGAGTTACCGTGGTAAGCCATGATATCAGTAAAGTCAGTGATTACACCTAGTGCACCGTCGTTTTTACCGTAAGTGATTTCACCAAATGCGCCACCTAGACCAGCGTATGTGTAGCGGTGATCGATGTCGTCAGCTTTAGTTACTTTACCATCAACAATTACAGTGTTGTCAGCAGTAGTGAACTCACCTTCGTAGAAACCTACACCGTATAGGCCGTCAGTGATCTGAGCTTTACCAAGGAAGTTTAGACGTACGCGAGTTCTGTCTTCTGCTTTGCCATCTTTAAGAGATAGACGCGCTTCAGCACGGCCGCCCATTTCGATAGAGTTACCGTCTTGGCTGTAGATTTCTGCCGCATTTGCGCCAGTTGCCACTGCTGCAGCTGAAACTGCTAGAGCAATCAGAGTTTTGTTCATCTTATTAGTCCTAATTTACTGTCCATAAATAGTTGTTATGCGAGTGATGACTCACTTGAGTCAATCCTCTTACTATTGCCACAATGAATCAATGCTCATATGTAAGACTTCTGTCATAAATACTTTGCACTTGGTATTCACCGAGCGAGTAATTGGTGAGCATTGTTGTACCGCTAAAGTTCCGCCTGCTGGTAGTAAAACGATATAAAACACCTTTTTGAACACTGTTTTATTTTGGGTTAAAAAATATCAAAATTATGATTATTAAGGGTTTTTTCTTATTGTTGAATTTGTTGTCATTAAGAAAAGTTTTAGTTTTTTTTATTAACTGGTGGGGTATTTGAGTGTTTTTAGATAACGAAAAATAATCAGTAAATCGTACTGTAAGCGCTGTTTTTTTAGAGCGATGGATTTAAGATGATTTAGTCTCCAAGTTTGTTTACACTAAGAGAAATTGATTAGTTAACTCACTACCTAGTCCAGTGTGGATTAGGTAGTTTTGTTTTGTCCAAAGATAGCTTTGGAATGAGGTACATAATGGAAAAAGTCCCAATGACGTTGCGTGGCGAACAGAAGCTACGTGAAGAATTAGAAAGACTATTGAAGCTTCGCCCAAAGATTTCTGAAGCGATTGCTGAAGCTCGTGAGCTTGGAGATCTTAAAGAAAACGCTGAGTACCATGCTGCACGTGAAGAGCAGGGTATCTGTGAGGCTCAGATTCGTGATATCGAATACAAACTGTCAGTCGCACAGGTAATTGATGTGACTAAGATGGACAATACTGGCAAGGTCATCTTCGGCTCGACGGTGACTTTGATCGATTGTGATACTGAAGCAGAGAAAACTTACCAAATCGTCGGTGAAGACGAAGCGGATATTAAAGCAGGTCGTATCTCTGTAAGTTCACCGATTGCACGCGGTTTGATTGGTAAGATGGAAGGTGACGAAGTCGTTATTTCTACACCAGGCGGCGACCGTGATTTCGAAATCGATAAAGTTGAATATATCTAAGTTCAGAGATGTGAGAGCATTTCTTTAGAACAGAGATAGCAAAAAGGTCGCAGTCGCGACCTTTTTTGATGTTGCTATTGGCTAGCAATTATTTACGTGGAAGCTCGATTTTGCGATCTTCAGTTTGACGGTACAGGATAAGAGTTTTACCAATTACTTGTACTTTTTCTGCGCCAGTTTCACGTACAATAGCATCAATGATCAGACCTTTAGTCTCACGGTCTTCAGAGGCTACTTTGATTTTGATTAGCTCATGGTGATTTAGAGCAATTTCAATTTCCGCCAGAACAGCTTCAGTAAGTCCATTTGCGCCCATAAGCACAACAGGTTTTAGACTGTGCGCTAGGCCTTTGAGATGCTGCTTTTGTTTAGTGCTTAGGTTCATTACGCGGCCAATTTTCTTTACTATAAGGGTTGAAAAATACCATTTTAACGCCATCTAACCGTGAAGACTATAATTTATTGGGTTAGTTGCTCCCTCTATCTGTTAGGTATCGAATGAGTAAACAAAAACATTCGGCCAGCTCGGGTCGCTGGTTGAAAGAACATTTTGATGATAAGTACGCCAACGAAGCGCGAAAAAAAGGCTATCGTTCACGCGCTTATTTCAAAATGGAAGAGATCCAAACCAAAGATAAATTACTAAAACCTGGTATGACTGTGGTCGATTTAGGTGCAGCACCCGGTGGGTGGTCGCAATATGCTGCTAAGATTGTAGGTGAGGAGGGGCAAATTATTGCTTGTGACCTGTTACCTATGGATCCTATTGCAGGGGTAAGCTTCCTCCAAGGTGACTTCCGTGAAGAAGCCGTACTAGAAGCACTGCTGGACAGAATCCAACCATCAATGGTTGACGTTGTGATGTCTGACATGGCTCCGAATATTGCTGGTAATAACTCTGTGGACCAGCCAAGAGCAATGTATTTAGTTGAATTGGCTTTAGATATGTGTCGACAAGTTCTAGCCCCTAATGGTAGCTTTGTTGTAAAGGTTTTCCAGGGGGAAGGCTTCGATCAGTTTGTGAAAGAAGTCCGCGATACTTTTAAAGTCGTCAAAGTCAGAAAACCAGACTCATCGCGAGCTCGCTCACGAGAAGTCTTTGTTGTAGCCACTGGTTACAAAGGTTAACTATTTTGCCCCTTGCTGGGCAGGTTAACACTATAGCTACAGGTTATAAACTGTAGTACCCTACCTTTAATTACAATTAGTTATCGAGAGGCTTACACCTTGAGTGACATGGCAAAAAATTTAATTCTGTGGCTTGTTATCGCCGTCGTCTTGATGTCGGTTTTCCAGAGCTTTGGCCCTGGAGAAAGCAATGGCAGAGCGGTGGATTACACCACATTTGTACAGGAAGTTGGCCAAGGCCAGATTCAGGAAGCAACTTTTAAAGACGGTGAAATTTCTTTCACTCGTCGTGGCGGCGGCGCGCGTTATGTTACTTACATGCCAGTCTACGACCAAAAGCTACTTGATGACCTAATTAATCAAAATGTGAAAGTACAAGGTACACCTCCAGAAGAGCAAAGCCTGCTAGGTACTATCTTCATTTCATGGTTCCCAATGATCTTACTGATTGGTGTATGGATTTTCTTCATGCGCCAGATGCAAGGCGGTGGCGGCAAAGGCGCGATGTCTTTCGGTAAGAGCAAAGCTCGAATGATGAGCGAAGAGCAAATCAAAACCACGTTTGGTGATGTTGCTGGCTGTGATGAAGCAAAAGAAGACGTCAAAGAACTGGTTGATTATCTTCGTGATCCAAGCCGCTTCCAAAAGCTTGGTGGTAAGATCCCAACGGGTGTTCTGATGGTTGGTCCTCCTGGTACAGGTAAGACCCTACTTGCTAAAGCGATTGCGGGTGAGGCCAAAGTTCCATTCTTTACTATTTCTGGTTCTGATTTCGTTGAAATGTTCGTTGGTGTGGGTGCGTCGCGCGTACGTGACATGTTCGAACAAGCGAAGAAAGCTGCGCCGTGTATTATCTTTATCGATGAGATTGATGCGGTAGGTCGTCAACGTGGTGCTGGTGTTGGTGGTGGTCACGATGAGCGTGAACAGACACTAAACCAAATGCTGGTTGAAATGGATGGCTTTGAAGGCAACGAAGGTATTATCGTGATTGCGGCGACTAACCGTCCAGACGTACTCGACCCTGCACTTCTTCGTCCTGGTCGTTTTGACCGTCAGGTTGTCGTTGGTCTTCCAGATGTACGTGGTCGTGAGCAGATCCTTAAAGTTCACATGCGTAAAGTCCCACTTGCTGGTGACGTAGAGCCTTCTCTTATCGCACGTGGTACACCAGGCTTCTCGGGTGCAGACCTTGCCAACCTAGTAAACGAAGCCGCGCTATTTGCCGCTCGTGGTAATAAGCGCAATGTCTCAATGGTTGAGTTTGAACTGGCTAAAGACAAAATCATGATGGGTGCAGAGCGTCGTTCAATGGTGATGTCTGAAGAAACGAAAGAATCAACGGCTTATCACGAAGCGGGTCACGCAATTGTTGGTCGCTTGGTTCCTGAACATGACCCAGTGTACAAAGTTTCTATCATTCCACGTGGTCGTGCGCTTGGTGTCACTATGTACTTACCAGAGCAAGATCGCGTCAGCATGTCGCGTCAACACTTGGAGTCAATGGTTTCAAGTCTGTATGGTGGTCGTTTGGCTGAAGAGCTGATCTACGGTGTCGATAAGGTCTCTACGGGTGCTTCTAACGATATCGAACGTGCGACTGATATCGCGCGTAAAATGGTGACTCAATGGGGCTTCTCCGAGAAACTTGGTCCACTTCTTTACGCAGAAGAAGAAGGTGAGGTATTCCTTGGTCGCAGCGTTACTCAGACGAAACATATGTCTGACGATACTGCGAAACTCATTGATGACGAAGTCCGTAAGATCATTGACCGTAACTACGATCGAGCGCGTAAGATCCTTGAAGAGAACATGGATATTATGCATGCGATGAAAGACGCACTGATGAAGTACGAAACTATCGATGCTGGTCAAATTGATGATCTGATGGAACGCAAGACAGAAATTCGTGAGCCTGCAGGTTGGGGAAGTAACGCCAATAGCAAGCAAGAAGAAAAGTCTGAACCTGAAGAGAAAAGTGAAGCACAAGATTCTGAAGTAAAAGCAGAAGAGCCGACGACTTCTCAAGAAACATCATCAGCAGAAGCAGCAGAGAAAAAAGACTCTGAGTAACTAAGCTTTTAAAAGAAACCCCGAGGCAACTCGGGGTTTTTGTATTTAAAGGTCAAGAGCCCAAGTATGATTCTGAAAGCAAACAATAAATCGCTGGACCTGTCGCAACCGCAGGTCATGGGAATTCTAAACGTCACCCCTGATTCCTTTTCTGACGGCGGTAGATACCACTCACTAGATAATGCGCTCGCTCAGGCGCAGCGAATGATTGAAGCAGGGGTCACCATCATCGATATCGGTGGTGAATCGACGCGCCCTGGTGCACCTGATGTCGCGTTGGAAGAAGAGTTGCAACGTGTTATTCCGGTTATTCGAGCGATTAGAAAGCATCACGATGTCTGGATTTCTATCGATACCAGCAAAGCTGAAGTAATGCGCCAAGCGATTGAAGCCGGTGCGGATATCATCAATGATGTTCGTGCTTTACAAGAGCCAGGGGCGCTAGATGTCGCGGCTCAATCTGGGTTGCCAATTTGTCTAATGCATATGCAAGGTCAGCCACGGACAATGCAGTCGAATCCTCACTACGAAGATTTACTTAAAGAAGTGGGCGAGTTTTTGCAAGAGCGTATAGAAGCGTGTGAAAAGGTCGGGATTCAGCGTAGTCAGCTTATTCTCGATCCTGGTTTTGGTTTTGGCAAAACTTTACAGCACAACTATCATATGTTGGCGCATTTAGAACAGTTCCATCAATTTGGTTTGCCGATTCTAGCGGGAATGTCGCGTAAATCCATGTTGTTTAAGTTGCTTGATAAAGCACCTGATGAGTGTATTGCAGCGAGTGTCAGTTGCGCTACAATCGCAGCCATGAAAGGCGCACAAATCATCCGTGTCCACGATTTTGAACAAACGCTTGATGCTATGAAGATTGTCTCAATGGTTAGTCAAAACCACTGAGCAGAAAAATGATTATAAAAAGGATTCACTATGTCTGATAAGAGACGCTATTTTGGTACCGATGGTGTACGTGGCAAAGTTGGCCAATATCCGATTACACCAGACTTTGTCCTTAAACTTGGATGGGCTGCGGGCCGTGTACTGGCTAAACAGGGGACGAAGAAGGTCATTATTGGCAAAGATACACGTATTTCTGGCTATATGCTTGAATCCGCTTTAGAGGCGGGTTTAGCCGCTGCGGGACTGAAAGCAACCTTTACGGGTCCAATGCCAACGCCTGCTGTGGCATACCTGACGCAAACTTTCCGCGCAGAAGCGGGGATTGTGATTTCTGCATCTCACAACCCGTATTACGATAACGGTATTAAGTTTTTCTCTTCTGAAGGTACCAAGTTACCTGATGATATCGAGTTAGCGATTGAAGCCGAACTTGATAAAGATATTGAATGTGTTGAATCAGCCCTGCTAGGTAAAGCATCTCGTTTAAACGATGCTGCGGGCCGTTACATCGAATTTTGTAAAAGCACCTTCCCATCAGAGTTAAGTTTGGCGGGTCTTAAAATCGTTGTCGATTGTGCTCATGGTGCAACTTACCATATTGCACCGGCAGTATTTAGCGAGTTAGGTGCTGATGTTGTGGCGATGGGCATCGAACCCAATGGTACGAACATCAACCATGAAGTTGGTGCGACGGATGTACGTGCTCTGCAAAAGCGAGTTGTAGAGGAAGGTGCGGCACTTGGTCTGGCTTTTGATGGTGATGGCGATCGTATCATCATGGTCGACCATTTAGGCAATAAAGTGGATGGTGACCAAATCGCGTATATCATCGCTCGTGATGCCATGCGTCGTGGTGAGCTAAAGGGTGGTGTTGTTGGTACGCTAATGACTAACCTTGGTATGGAAAATGGCCTAAAACAACTGGGTATTCCATTTGTTCGCGCGGCTGTTGGTGATCGTTATGTGATGGAGCAACTTCTTGCAAAAGGATGGAAAATCGGTGCAGAAAACTCGGGTCACGTTATCTTGTTAGATAAGGTCACGACGGGAGACGCTATTGTTGCGGCGCTACAGGTATTAGCGTCAGTTGTGGGCAGCGATATGTCGCTACATGACTTATCTCAGGGAATGACATTGTACCCTCAGGTACTGGAAAATGTTCGATTCCAAGGCGATTCTAATCCACTAGATGCCGATGCAGTCAAGCAAGCGACGGCTGAAGTTGAAGCTGAGCTTGGCGAAAAAGGTCGAGTCTTATTGCGTAAATCAGGCACAGAGCCTTTGATCCGAGTGATGGTTGAAGGCGAGGATGCACAACTGGTTCAATCTTCGGCACTTAAAATTGCCGCGGCAGTGAAAGCGAGCTTCTAACGACAAACCCAATGCAAAAACGCCACCGATATCGGTGGCGTTTGTTTATCGCAGGACGTTATTCTTCATCTTCTTCGGTACGCTTTTTACCCCAAACTTCGATCTTTGCTTTCTTACTGAGGCCGACTGCACTTAGAGTCGTACTTCCCCAGCTATCGTATGTCATCTCAAGTTTCTTAAACTTGGCATCTTTTCCGCCAGGCAGAGTCCAGACTCTGGTTGACATACCTTTGGTTAAAGTACCCATAGATTGAAGTTCTTTTCTACTACCATCAGACATAGTCACTACGACATTCTTTAAGTTAACGGTACCTTGGACGACTTTAATCTTTAGTTTGCTAAAGTTACGCTGGCTAACGTACGCAAGGGGTTCTACCGTATCTGTTTCAGATTTGTAGTTGACCACTTTATCGCTGATCATTACCCAGTCATCGCTGCTTTGCGCGAAAGTTTGTGGAGCGATAAGGATAATCAGTGAGGAAAGCAAAAGGGTGATGAAATGTTTCATAGTGCCTCTTTGTTTTATGTTACGATTGCCTCGTTCAAACCAGTGACGAATCCTTATGCCACAACACGAGCTAGAGTATTTACAAGAGATGGGTATTCAGTGCTATGAGCTGACCCATCCAGAACGACTGCAAGGCTATCAAGCCCCTCGCATTGTTTTGCAAGAGTCTTGTCAACTTGTGCTGATCTCACCCCAATATCCGAAAAATGAGACAGCAATTTTGTTTGAAAGGGTATTGAAAAGCATCAATCTAAACTTGGAACAAGCACAACACATCTTTCCTCACCAAATGAGTCAGTTACCGGACCACCAGTTAGAGTGGGCTTGGTTTGCGGGCTGTGAAGTACAGCCTGATGTGCAAGGGAAGGTGTTATCTTCTCCTTTGCTCAGTGATATTGATGGTAATAACGATCAGCGTCGAGCGCTGTGGCAACAAATCTGTTCGTACAAATAGCCATGTTAAAAATCTCCCCATTACTGCCAGAACATTTAGATCAAGTCTGGAACATTGAACGTCAGGCACACTCTCATCCATGGTCAGAAAACATGGTTCGAGATATTAATAGTCGCGGTGGTTGCCACCATGTGCTGTGCGATGATAATCAGGTTGTTGGCTATTTTTATGCGCAAAACATTGTAGGTGAAGTCACTTTGCTGAATATTGCCGTTTCTCCTGCTTATCAAGGGAAAGGATTTGGCAAACAACTCATGGAAGCTTTTCTCGATATGTGCGAACAAGCACAGGCTGACAGTGCATGGTTAGAGGTAAGAGAAAGCAACCACAATGCTTTTGGCTTGTATGAGTCTATCGGGTTTAACGAAGTGGACCGTCGCCGCAATTACTACCCAACAGCATCAGGCAAAGAAGATGCAATTATCATGAGCTACATCTTCTTTTAGTCCCTCATTACTTTTGTACGGCTTTTACGGGAGTCGGTTCGTCGATTGGATAGTGGTTTCTCTCGAAGCGCTCTGTCAGCTCTGCTACGGGGAGGGGTTTATCAAACAAATAGCCTTGAAACTGAGCACAGCCCAACTGTTTGAGCGCTTGTAACTCATAAGCGTCTTCGACACCTTCTGCAATGACTTCCAGTTTTAATCTTTGAGCCGTCATGATGATGGTATCGACTATTGCTTGATCACTCTCATCTAAGTGTAGTTGGGTGACGAATGAGCGATCTATTTTAAGGACGTCGACGGATAGGTGTTTCAGGTAGCGCAGAGATGAGTAACCCGTGCCAAAATCATCGATCGATGTCTTTAAGTTGTGCTCTTTAAGCTCCGTCATTTTTTGAATCGCAGCATCGACATTTTCTAGCAGTAAATTCTCAGTGATTTCCAACTCAATATGCTCACCACTGATGCCAGCTTGTGTCAGAGAGTCGACGATGTGCTCTACAAAGGAGTTTTGTGAGAACTGCAAAGGGCTGATATTGATGGCTAATCGGCGGAATGTCTCAGGCAGAATATTCTGCTTTTTCCAAGAGGCATACTGATAGCAAGCCTGTTCGATAATCCAGTTACCGATTTGCAATATTTGTCCAGTTTCTTCTGCTATCGGCATAAACACCCCAGGGGGTAACAACCCTTTTTCTGGGTGGTTCCAGCGGATCAACGCTTCGACCCCAACGATATGGTGCTTATCATCAACCTGTGGTTGGTAATAGAGTTCCAGTTGCCCTTTATTGATCGCTTCATGCAATCCTTTTTCGATTTCCAGAAACGACTCGACCTGCGCTTGCATCTCTGGTTCGTAAAACATGTATTTGTTACGGCCTGCGACTTTGGCACGGTAGAGTGCTGTATCGGCTTGACGCAAAACGTCGATATTCGTGCTGCCCACCGAAGGGAAAACGGCGATACCAACACTAACGGTGCAGTAAAGTTGGTGATCATCAATGGAATAAGGATTAGATACGAGTGCCAGTAATTGCTGAGCCAGTTCGTGAGCCTTTTCTGCATTTGTGTGTGGTAACAGCAGAGCAAACTCATCCCCGCCGATTCTCGCAGCCGTGAAGTCCGTCTTCAACCAAGCTTCAATACGTTTTGAGATGGCTTTGATAAGGTTGTCACCTATGGTATGTCCCAGAGAGTCATTGATAGTCTTAAAGCGATCTAAGTCGAGGTAAAACAGTGTCCCTGCTTGTTTACTGCTATTGGCATCGTCGATGGCTTTACTCAAAAGCTGTAACAGCAGGCTGCGGTTAGCAAGGCCAGTTAATGAATCGTAATAAGCGAGTTGATTGAGTTTAACCTCGGCCGCTTCTCTGTCCTTCCAAAGTGTATGGAAAGTTTGAGCAAGTTGACCTAGCTCATCATCGCGATACTGAGTTGGAGGAGGGAGGTCACTCTTGTTGTCTTGGAGTGATCTGACCCAATCAATAAGTGTCACGAGAGGCTTAGACAATTTCTGATAGAAGAACATCAGCAAGATAGAGGTCAGCAAGATGTTACGGAACAGGTCAAACAGTAGAATTTGCGTTGTCTTTGCAATAAAGTTTTTTGCAATGTAAGCCCCATTGACCGAGAAGCTTAATGACCCTACCACAACATGAGAGTTCGGTTGATGTAGTTCTGTAGTAAAAACGGGAGTCGTGGGTGTTAGGTAACTGGATAGCGCTTCTGTGAAGGTGCTTTGCAGAGAAATATTGCGCTCTTTCTGAGTTAGGGTGTCGCCAAAGTCATCGACAATTTGGACTTTATATACGGCATTATCCATCATCAGGCTGGAAGCTACTTGTTCCGCAAGCAGTTGGTTCAAATGATAAGCCGCTTGACTCGCATTGGAGTAATTTTGCAGCAACTTGAACTGATAATGCTCTTGAATCCGCTTCTGCTCCTGATGCAAATCCACCAAAATATGGTACAAGCTAAAACAGATCCCCAATATCACCGATACTAAGAAAACGGTTTTTGCTTGCCGAAAAGCTAATGAGTTAATTTTTTTGCTTTTAGCCATAGTTCAGATCAGTTCCCTCTACTCCTTTAGTTATAGCTCATATTTATTGATATTTTAATTTGTAACTAATTTGAAGTGCTTTTTTGCTCATTTTCATTGATGAAGTTGCTCCCCAGTTCAATATAAGAGAAAATACCGCGCAAAATTGAATCGAACCGCTAGGGCTAGAGTAATAGCCCTCTTTAGCTTATAGACAGAAGAAGACTCTCTCATGTCAAATACACCTTTTCTTGGCGAAGTTTCTAAGCGTAGAACTTTCGCAATCATCTCGCACCCAGATGCGGGTAAAACAACTATTACAGAAAAAGTACTATTGTTCGGACGCGCGATCCAAACAGCGGGTACAGTTAAAGGTCGCGGTTCTGCTCAACACGCTAAGTCCGACTGGATGGAAATGGAAAAAGAGCGTGGCATCTCGGTAACAACCTCTGTTATGCAGTTTCCTTACAATGAGTGCCTCGTTAACCTACTCGATACACCGGGACACGAAGACTTCTCGGAAGATACCTATCGCACGCTTACTGCCGTTGATTCATGTTTGATGGTAATCGACGCTGCGAAAGGTGTCGAGGACCGTACTCGCAAACTGATGGAAGTAACACGTTTACGTGATACGCCTATCGTTACTTTCATGAATAAATTGGACCGTGATATCCGCGATCCAATGGATCTGCTAGACGAAGTTGAAAGTGAACTCAAGATGTCTTGTGCACCGATCTCATGGCCAATTGGTTGCGGTAAAGAGTTCAAAGGTGTCTACCATATCCATCGCGATGAGACCATTTTGTATAGCACGGGTCAGGGCCATACCATCCAAGAGTCTCGCATCATTAAAGGGTTGGAGAATCCAGAACTTGATGAAGCCGTTGGTAGCGATCTTGCAGAGCAGCTACGTGAAGAGCTCGAGTTGGTTATCGGCGCATGCCCTGAATTTGACAAAGAGCTATTCTTGGCCGGTGAATTGACGCCAGTCTATTTTGGTACCGCGCTAGGTAACTTTGGTGTTGACCACATGTTGGATGGCTTAACTGAATGGGCACCAGCTCCGATGTCACGTCAGGCTAATGAACGTGAAGTGAAAGCAAATGAAGAGAACTTCACTGGTTTCGTATTTAAGATTCAGGCAAACATGGATCCTAAGCACCGCGACCGTATCGCGTTCATGCGTATTGTATCTGGTACCTACAAGCAAGGTATGAAGATGAACCATGTACGTATTGGCAAGCAGGTGAATATTTCTGATGCGGTGACCTTTATGGCAGGTGACCGTTCACGTGCAGAAGATGCCTATGCGGGTGACATCATTGGTCTTCACAACCACGGTACTATCCAGATTGGTGATACCTTCACTCAAGGTGAATCACTTAAGTTCTCTGGTATTCCCAACTTTGCTCCAGAACTCTTCCGTCGTATCCGCTTGAAAGATCCATTGAAGCAAAAGCAGTTGCTAAAGGGACTTGTTCAGCTTTCAGAAGAAGGAGCGGTACAGGTTTTCCGTCCACTACAAAACAACGATCTTATCGTTGGTGCGGTTGGTGTGCTGCAGTTTGATGTTGTTGTTGCTCGCTTAAAAGCAGAATACAACGTTGAAGCGATTTATGAAGGCGTTAACGTAGCAACAGCACGTTGGATTGAGTGTACAGACGGGAAGAAACTGGATGAATTCCAGCGTAAGAACCAGTCAAACTTAGCACTTGATGGTGGTGACAACCTGACTTACATCGCCCCAACTATGGTCAATCTGAATTTGGCGAAAGAGCGTTTCCCAGACGTGGAGTTCCGCGCAACACGCGAACACTGATACTGTTCATCGTTGAAGGTTTAGTTATTAAAGTACCGCCTGTATGGGCGGTATTTTTTTAGTTCACATCGGATTTCTAGAATCGAGATGTGAGTGAGGCGTTAGGTCTTTTCTGAGCTAAACTGTTTGAGTTAAAAAAAGGGTTGGCACTAAGTGCCAACCCTTTAAACTTCTCTCGATTCTATTACTTTTTCTTTCCGACTTTCTTCTTGCCCTTAGTGGCAGTTTTTTTCTTGTCGTCTTTCTTTTTGTTCTTTTTCTTAAACACAGGTTTTTTGTGTTTAGGACGCATCTCTTTAATGAAACGCTCTTTGATCTCTTCTTTAACGTAACGCGCTACACGATCCATCATTGGTTGGTCATGAGCTTCTACTAGAGAAACCGCGTTGCCTTTCTTACCTGCACGGGCAGTACGGCCAATACGGTGTAAGTAAACATCAGCACTGCGTGGCATGTCGAAGTTGATGACGTGACTCACATCTGGAAGGTCGATACCACGAGCGGCAACGTCCGTTGCAAGTAATACGTTTACCGTTCCGTCGCGGAAGCGACTGATGGCATTGTTACGACGATCTTGTGGCATTTCGCCTTGGATCCAAGCACAAGCGATTTGTGCTTTTTCCAGCTCAACACGCAGCTCGGCGAGACGTTCACGTGTTTTCAAGAAGACGATGGAGCGTTCTGCTTGCTCAGTAAGGATCTTCTTCAGCAGATCCAGTTTGTGCGACATATCGTCTGCGCGGTGGTACCACTGAGAAATCTTCTTACGTTCGCGACGCGATGGTTCGGCATCAACTTCTGCTGGGTCATTAAGTAGATCGGCAGTGAAGCCCTCAACACCTTTGCCTTCTAATGTGGCAGAGAAAAGTAGGGTCTGTTTACGCCAACGACATTCTGATGAGAGACGATCAACGGTTGGACCAAAGCCCATGTCTAACATGCGATCCGCTTCATCGAGAATTAACCATTCGATCGCGCGACAATCAAAGCGCTCAGACTCGATGTATTCCATCAAACGACCTGGTGTCGCAACCACGATATCTTGAGTTGTTGCAAGAATATCAGCGTGCTCTTGGTATTGAACACCACCAGTAATGGTAAATATGTTGAGGCTTGTGTGCTTTGCTAGCGCACGTGCTTGATCGGCTACCTGCATTGCCAATTCACGGGTTGGGGTCAGGATAAGAACACGCGCGGGCCCTGGTTTACGACGCGGAAAATCTTGCAAAAACTGCAATGCAGGCAGCACAAATGCTGCTGTTTTTCCTGTACCAGTAGGTGCAGAAGCCAATACGTCACGGCCATCTAAAGCTTGTGGGATCGCTTCAGCCTGAATTTGTGTCGGGCGGTCATAACCCATTTCTTCAATTGCGAGGAGTAGATTAGGATCTAACTCTAATTCAGCAAAATTTCTGATCACTATGATGTCTCCACAAGCGAGTTGGTGTGAGCAATAATTTAAGGGGACATATTATAGAGTGATCGGTGACAAGGATCACACCTTATTTTTTACATCTTGAGATAAAAGTCTTTGGTTAGGTCAATAAATTCACTGGAATAGCCAGTAGCTTGATGAATTGTCAGGTTTTGATATTGGGTCGCAACGGATTGTTTACTCAGTTCAAATAATAATCGGCTTACTGGTTTGTTGGCGGTTGGTTTGATAGAGCAGCATCTTTTTACAGACCAACCGAGCGATAGTGCGATAGCGATAAATTGTTCACCTTCAACGATAGGTAGAACAAAACTGGCACAACCTTTCGGGGTCAGCAGTGACCAACAGCGTTCAAGGAGGTGAGTGTGATTTAAGCTGTCGGTGTGTCTCGCCAAGGCCCGAGCGCTATTTGCGGCTTGTTCTCCACTATTAAAGTAAGGAGGATTACAGATGATGGCATCGAATTTATGAGCAAATTGATGTTTGAGAACATCGTTATAATGGAGTGTTATTCGATCAGACCAAGGCGAAGACAAGAAGTTAAAATTTGCGGCTGCAATGGCATTTTTCTCTATGTCGATCGCTTCAATAGACAATGTCGGTTTACGCTGAGCGCACATCAAACTGAGTAGACCTGTTCCCGTGCCCACATCGAGCAGTGATGCGCACTCGGTAAGATCCATCCACGCACCAAGTAAGACACCATCGGTACTTACTGGCATGCCAGAATAGCCGCCATCAATTTTAAATTGTTTGAACTCAAAGCTTTTGGTTTTATTCATTGATTTTATCTTTATCGGGAATTGGTTGTTTTTTGAGTTAATTGATCTGTTGTTAATAATTTGTTTGGTTTATTGTGCTGTTTGTTCTGGGTGTGTAACAGTTTTTGGTTAGTTTATACGACTGCTCAATTTGTTTGATGTAGTGATATGTGCTGCATTTTGCTTGTAATTATAAATTTATATGGTGTTTTTCGCCTTTGGGTTGCGAGTTGATGAGGTTTTCGTCATTATGCGCGCCTTAATTTAAAGAGTGGACGGCAATTATTGACCATCCAACAAACACAACATTCATTAGATTATAAGTAAAGGGTCGACAGTGAATCAGACTTTAAAATTAACAGATATTCTTGCGGTAGGCTTTATGCTATTCGCTTTCTTTTTGGGTGCAGGCAACATCATCTTTCCACCTCTAGCTGGTCAATTGGCTGGTGAAAACGTTATTCCTGCAATGTCAGGCTTTCTTCTAACTGCAGTAGGTCTACCTCTTATTACTATCGTTGCTATTGCTGTTGCAGGAGGCTCGTGGGAGCATCTGACCAAGGATCTTCCGCAACGCGGAGCCATGATTATGGCTGTGTTGATTTTTATCATCATTGGCCCAGCATTCGCGGCACCACGTACAGGTTTGGTTGCATACGAAATGGCGGTGAAACCTTTCTTCGCTGACGCGGCGCAGTCTCATCTGACTCTATTTTCAATCCTTTTCTTTGCTGTTGCTATGTTTTTTGCATGGTCACAAGGCAAGCTGATTGATGTGATTGGAAAAGTTCTAACACCGGTATTGTTCCTAGGTCTGATCGTATTGGCTGTTGCGGTATTCATTGATCCACAAGGTCAATTGATCGCGGCTCAGGGCGAATATCTGACTCATCCGTTGCAAAAAGGTTTCCTTGAAGGTTACAACACCATGGATACCTTCGGCTCATTAATGTTCGGTGTATTGATTGTTGATGCACTTCGCCAGAAAGGCATTACAGAGCAAAAAGCAACGTCTAAGTACTTGATCAGTGCAGCTTGTATTGCTGCGGCTGGCCTGACATTTGTGTACGTATCTCTGTTCTATCTTGGTGCGACAAGTGCAACGGTTGCATCAGGTGCAGATAACGGTGGCGTGATCTTGAGCCTCTATGTGCAGTCTCTGTTTGGTCCTTACGGTCAGCTTGTGCTTTCTGTGATTGTATTGTTAGCGTGTTTGACAACGGCGATTGGTCTTGTGTCAGCGTGTTCAGATTACTTTAGTTCACTGACGCCAATTTCATACAAGACTTGGGTTATTATCAATGGTGTAGCATGTGCGGTGGTTGCTAATGTGGGTCTTTCACAACTGATCGCTCTGTCGGTACCGGTTCTATTCGCACTATACCCAGTTGCTATTGCTTTGGTTGCACTGACTTTCCTTCGTAAGAAATTACCAAACCCTAAAGCGGCATACCGTGTGGTGATCCTTGTCTCTTTACTGTTTGCATTGATCGACGCTGCCAAGGTTGCGGGTGTTGATGTATCAGCACTAAACATGTTGCCGTTATTTGATATCGGCATGGGTTGGTTACTACCAACGGTTGTCGCTATGGTTGCAATGCTATTTGTTGGCAAAGTTGAACAGCCAGTATTGGCGGAAGAGAACGCATAATTTCTCATCTTATCTAGTTAACAATCCCCTGTCGCGTAAGGCGTGACAGGGGATTTTTTTTGCATTTGAGTTTTTATGCAGCGATAAAAAATTCCTGTATCTTCATCACACTTTTGAGTACAATTCCTCGGTTAAATTCTACTCATAAATGTTGAGCAAACATGTTTGAAATCAATCCTATTAAAAACCGCCTAAAGGATGTGTCTGAGCGCACGAATATCCTGAGGGGGTATCTTTGACTATGACGCAAAACAAGAGCGTCTAGAAGAAGTCAACGCAGAATTAGAACAGCCAGATGTATGGAACGAACCTGAACGTGCTCAAGCACTAGGTAAAGAGCGTTCATCATTGGAAGCGGTTGTAGAAACTATCGATCTTCTCATTCAAGGTGTGGAAGATGTTGAAGGGCTACTAGAGCTGGCTGTAGAAGAAGAAGATCAAGAAACGTTTGATGAGATCGAGCCTGAACTTGCTGAGCTTGAATCTAAGTTAGAAAAGCTAGAATTCCGTCGCATGTTCTCTGGAGACCATGACGCTTCGGATTGCTACATTGATTTACAATCAGGCTCTGGTGGTACAGAAGCGCAAGATTGGACTTCAATGATGCTGCGCATGTACTTGCGTTGGGCTGAAGCTAAAGGCTTTAAAACTGAGGTTATTGAAGTATCAGAAGGCGAAGTCGCTGGTCTAAAAGGCGCGACGGTTAAGATTTCTGGTGAGTATGCTTATGGTTGGTTACGTACCGAGACAGGTGTTCACCGTTTAGTTCGTAAATCGCCATTTGATTCAAGTGGTCGCCGTCATACTTCGTTTGCTTCTGCGTTTATTTATCCTGAGATTGATGACAACATCCAGATCGACATTAACCCTGCTGATCTGCGTATTGATGTTTACCGTGCATCTGGTGCTGGTGGTCAGCACGTTAACACGACAGAATCTGCGGTACGTATTACTCACGTACCAACCAATACGGTTGTGCAGTGTCAGAATGACCGTTCTCAACATAAGAACAAAGACCAAGCAATGAAGCAGCTTCGCGCAAAGCTTTTTGAACTTGAGATTCAAAAGCAAAATGCGGAAAAACAAGCGAACGAAGACGCTAAATCTGACATTGGTTGGGGGAGTCAAATCCGTTCTTACGTATTGGATGATTCTCGCATTAAAGATTTACGTACTGGCGTTGAAAACCGTAATACTCAAGCGGTTCTTGACGGCGATTTAGATAAATTTATTGAAGCTAGCCTGAAATCAGGTCTTTAAGCTTTTCACCGACACTTACGAAACAGGATACATCGAAAATGACTGATGCTGTTCAAAACGACAACGTACAAGAAGAAAACAAGCTGATTGCAGAACGCCGCTCTAAATTGGACGAGATCCGTAAGAGCTGTAAAGCAAACGGCCACCCAAACGACTTCCGTCGTGACGCGCTAGCGGGCGACCTTCAAAAAGAGTTCGGTGAAAAGACGAAGGAAGAGCTAGAAGAGCTAAACCATGTCGTCGCGGTTGCAGGCCGTATCATGGCTAAGCGTGGTCCGTTCCTAGTGATTCAAGAAACGTCTGGCCGTATTCAAGCATACGCAGATAAAGACGTTCAAAAAGTTCTAAAAGACAAATACCAAGGTCTTGATATCGGCGATATCGTTGGTGTTAAAGGTGCGCTACATAAATCTGGTAAAGGTGATCTTTACGTGAACATGGAAGAATACGAATTGCTAACTAAGGCACTTCGTCCACTTCCAGAGAAGTTCCACGGTCTGACTGACCAAGAGATGCGTTACCGTCAGCGTTACGTTGATCTTATCGTTAACCAAGACTCTCGTGAAGCATTCATCATTCGTTCTAAATTGGTTTCAGCGATTCGTAACTTTATGAGCTCAAAAGGTTACTTAGAAGTTGAAACACCAATGATGCATGTTATTCCTGGTGGTGCGACGGCTCGTCCATTCGTTACTCACCACAATGCACTCGACATCGACATGTACTTGCGTGTTGCGCCTGAACTATACCTAAAGCGTTTAGTGGTTGGTGGTTTTGATCGCGTATTCGAGATCAACCGTAACTTCCGTAACGAAGGTCTATCTCCACGTCATAACCCAGAATTCACTATGATGGAATTCTACCAAGCATACTCTGATTACAAAGATCTAATGGATCTGACTGAAGAGATGCTAAGTACGGTTGCGATGGACGTGCTAGGTTCGACATCAATGCCTTACGGTGATGAAACGGTTGAGTTTGGTGGTAAATACGCTCGTATGAGCATGTTTGAAGCGATCAAACACTACAACCCTGAGCATGCAGACATTCAAGCTCTAACGGAAGCGGATCTTCAAGATCGCGACAAGATGGTTGCGATTGCTAAGTCTGTTCACGTTGAAGTGGAAACGTTCTGGACATGTGGTCAGCTGCTTGAAGAGATCTTTGGTGAAACAGCAGAACCTCAGCTAATTCAACCTACCTTCATTACTGGTTACCCAGCGGACATTTCTCCGTTGGCTCGTCGTAGTGATGATAACCCGTTCTTTACTGACCGTTTTGAGTTCTTCATTGGTGGTCGTGAAGTAGCAAACGGCTTCTCTGAGCTTAACGATGCACAAGACCAAGATGAGCGTTTTAAAGCTCAGGTAAATGCAAAAGATGCTGGTGACGATGAAGCTATGTACTACGATGCAGACTACATCACTGCTCTTGAGCACGGCCTACCACCAACAGCTGGTCAAGGTATTGGTATCGACCGTCTGGCGATGCTATTTACTAATACTCATACGATCCGTGACGTAATCTTATTCCCTGCGATGCGTCCTCAAGCGTAAGTACCAATTAGTTAAAAAAGCCACCTTCGGGTGGTTTTTTTATTTCTATCGTTAGTTTGGTGATTTTCTATCGCTAAGTTATTCAGTGATAAAGAAAGGATGTCATTCGGTAAGATAATGAAATTTTATTTATGGCGGTAAAATAGTTTGAATCTACTCTCACAACGTATGGAAAAAGGGCGATTCAACCTCTAGTCTTATTATTGAGACAGATTCTCTGCCAGAGTCTCTATAATGTAACCAAATAGATTTATATGTGCCTAGGCACACATTGTATTCATATTATCAATAATAAGGAATATGCTTCATGGGTAGTCAATTCCGAATGGATTCCGTTCCGGGTTCTTTGGTCGTAGTGGGAGGGACCTACGAACCGTGGCTTTCAGTGTTAGAGCAGGTAGGTTGGAGATGTACTCAGTGTGGAGATTTACGAAAGGCCGATGCGCTGTTTACTGAAACAGGCCCTTGTATTGGCATCGTCGATCTAAGCCATGATGAGTTTAGTCTTAACGGTATAGCAAACCTAGTGAGCAAACATAAGCAAGTTCGCTGGTTAGCGTTTATCAGAGAGTCTCAATTGAGTTCAGATACTATCTGTCAGTTCATTGTTAACTTCTGTATCGACTTTTTTACTGCACCAATTCCAGATGCGCAGCTTCTTAGTACAATCGGACACCAGCTTGGAATGCTCAAGCTAGAGAAGAAAGTATGGCCTCATTATGGCAATCAAAGTGACATGGGAATGATTGGTGATTCTATCCCAGTAAAACGTCTTCGTGATCAGATTAAACGCATTGGTCCAACTGATGTCAGCATTCTTATATATGGTGAGAGTGGTACAGGAAAAGAGACGGTGGCTCGAGCTGTTCATCGAACGTCTGCCCGAGCAAACAAAGAATTCATCTCTGTGAACTGTCGAGCGATGTCAGAGCGCCGTATTGAGAGCGATCTATTTGGTATCAATCGTGATGATTTAAGTGAACCCTCGATTCTTGAAAAAGCGCACGGAGGAACCATCCTCCTTAATGATATTTTGACTTTACCTAAATCTCAGCAGTTCAATCTGCTCAGATTCCTTCAAGAAGGTATGGTTGATACAGCATCAGGCCGTAAAGAGGTTGATGTGCGTGTTTTAGCCGCTAACTCAGCAGATATCGAAAAAGCATTGATTGATGGTGACTTCAACGAAGAGCTTTATCACTATATCAATGTATTACGCATTAATGTCCCTAGCCTGAAAGAGCGTGCAGGGGACGTTGCTATTTTGGCTCGCCATTTCTTGCAGGAGTACTCGAAAGAGTACAATGCTCAGGCCCGCAGCTTCACTGAAGAAGCAACCCGAGCATTAACTCGCTACCATTGGCCTGGTAACGTTCGTGAACTCATGAACCAGATTAAACGAGTGGTGCTAATGTCGGATACCGTGATGTTAGATGAAGTTCATCTCGATTTACCAAAGCGCAGTGATAGCCGCCGTAGCCTCAAGAGCATTCGTGAGCGTAGCGAGAGAGATGCACTACTTTTGGTTCTTGAATCGCATGCAGGGCAAGTGTCTATGGCAGCCAAAGAGCTCGGTGTATCACGTGCAACAATGTATCGTTTGTTGAACAAACATAACCTGATCTCTGACGTTACTGTCTAATTGTTTGTTTTGTAAATAAAAAGCCATGCTCTTCCCGAGTGTGGCTTTTTTATTTGGCACGCATAATGCTCTGTCATATAGATATAACCAAGTTGAATATATTATATCTAACTATCCATTTTGGTTATTTTTGGGTTAAAAAATTGTTTTAATCTTATCGACAAAAAAGGGTTGAATTTATAACCTTCATGGTTAGAATTTAACCATGAGCTAGAGCTCATACCTATCAAACTTTGGATTATTACATTAGCTAGGAGGCACACAATGAAACATATCACTGTTAAATCATTTATTTGTGTCTCTATCGATCTAACCATCGCTAAGATGGCTGACTCCAAGTGCAGTGCGTTTGGCGCCGATCGAAAACTAACTGACCTAATGTAATTAGTCCGTATCCACATTTTTTAATTGGCTGCGGAAAAGCAGCGAATTAAAACACCCTATTGATCTTTATCGATTCGTTGATCTTTTCCCAGCTACCATACTCAACTGGAGAAAACTCATGAGTCATTCTGTATATCTAAAACTAGCAACACTATTGGTTAAGGCTGATCTACGTCGTGAAGAGAAGCAATGGAAACGAAAATTACGTCGCAGTGCGTTCGATATTCCATGGAATAATGAGCATTTATTACGTGATATTGGTCTTGAGCTAGATGGACGCCCAATCGGCTTTTCTGAGCCAGACAGCGTTAAGGCCGAACGCCGCATTCGTCATCTTCGTCGTGTGCTAAGTGCGCGAATACCGACGTAATTAAAAGGGCAGGTGGCTTCGCCTGCCCGACTAAACACTATGGACAAGGATTGGAGTAAGTCGTCCCAATCTCTTGAATACCTTGAAGCAACTCATCAGTTAAAACGACATCTAAACTATCAATATTTGATTTAAGCTGATCCAAGTTTGTCGCACCAATGATATTGGCTGCGACAAAAGGTCTTTGATTAACAAAAGCTAACGCCATTTGAGCAGGATCTAAGCCATGATCTCTCGCTAGATTTACGTATGCTTGAGTGGCTTCAATACCTTGTGGAGTAAAATAGCGGACAAAGCGTTCGAACAAAGAACAGCGAGCACCTTCTGGTTTATGTCCATTTAGGTATTTTCCACTTAAGCAACCGAAGGCCAATGGTGAGTAGGCGAGAAGCTGAACACCTTCATAATGGCTGATTTCTGATAAGCCAACTTCGAAACTACGATTGAGCAAGTTGTAAGGGTTTTGAATTGATACGATTCGCGGAAGCTCATGCTTTTCCGCTAGCCTCAGCAATGTCATCACACCCCAAGGCGTTTCATTAGATACGCCGATATAGCGAATTTTCCCAGCCTTAATTAGCTCAGCTAGCGCTTCAAGTGTCTCAATTAGCGTTACCTCTTCCTGTGTGTCAGGATAAGGGTAATTCAGTTGACCAAAACAATTAGTTTTTCGTTGTGGCCAATGCAGTTGGTAAAGATCAACATAGTCGGTTTGCAGACGTTTTAAGCTTTCGTCGATGGCTAAGTGGATATTGCGACGATCTAAGCTCATATTTTCGCGGATGTAGGGAACATTACGCGGGCCTGCGACTTTTGTCGCGAGGACGACTTTTTCTCTTTTTCCGGATTTAGCTAACCAATTACCAATGAATTGCTCCGTTAGACCCTGTGATTGGCCTTGTGGTGGGACAGGATACATTTCAGCGGTATCAATGAAGTTCACACCACGTTCCAATG
The DNA here is from genome assembly GCF_050113875.1 of Vibrio sp. TRT 1302. Taxonomy (NCBI): domain Bacteria; kingdom Pseudomonadati; phylum Pseudomonadota; class Gammaproteobacteria; order Vibrionales; family Vibrionaceae; genus Vibrio; species Vibrio sp. TRT 1302. The sequence continues at coordinate 141,493 of NZ_JBNJOF010000006.1, forward strand.
CATAATCCAGCTGGCTGAATGCTTCTTGCTCGGTGTTTTGTTCACCAAATGTCATCGTGCCAAGACAGATCTTACTAATCTCCAATGTGGAGTGAGGTAGCTTGTTGTATTGCATCGACCTTCCTTGTTGTAAAGAGAGATATGATCCCACTATAGGGGAATCGAGTATCAATAGAAAAGGGGACAGCTAACAAATTCGCAAAATTGCGCAAGTTGACTACTATTGAATACTGGAGGTGAAGAATGCAAAAAACTCAGTTACATAAGTGGATTCATGGTGAACACAAAGAAAGTTACCAACCACCTAAGGTGTTTGTTATAGGCTGTTCAGACCTATCTCAATACTTGCTCGCAGTTGAATATAAGCACAAACTCGAACCCGTCAGAATCGACGATGACCCCGTTCACTTTGACTCACTAGAACAAGTCAAAGATGAACTTAGTCGTTTGGGAGTGGAGAGGGCATATCTTCGTTTACACAATACTTATGATGAATGTGGTTTAGGTGATGGCCCTTTGTATCATGATCAAGAGATATTGCTCACAACTCACTAAATGAAGTTGTTCTCCAAAATCTTTGCCGTAAATTGGGTTCTTAAATAAAAACCTCGCGGCAGGGTTTTGATTGGCTTTCCAGTGGCACCATAGGCCTCAGTTAGAACACGACTGTTTGCTGCTTTCGGGCGAAGTTGTAGCACTTCTCCGTGACGTGCGGTGATTTGTTCAACGCGACCGAGCACGATCATTTCCATTAATTCTTCCCAGTCAGTTCGCAGTTGCTGTTCTTCTTCCTCTGTTGGTGACCATATGAGAGGAGAGCCCACTCGCCTTTCCGATAGGGGGATTTCGCGTTCTCCTTCTACTGGAACCCAAAGCACGCGTGACAGTTTATTACGCACGTGGCTGGTTTCCCACGTTAGGCCGTGAACACCGATGAGTGGAGCGACACAAACAAAAGTTGTTTCGAGTGGTTTTCCGGTATAGCTGATCGGAATTGTTTTTAGTTCAATTCCCAGTTGTTCAAAATCTTGCTGTGGCTTGCTGCCCGCGGTTGCTCCTAGATGCCACTCCAATAGTTGTCCAACCCATCCTTTATCTCGACGAAGATCGGGTGGCACATCAATGTCGGCTTCTGCCGCTAACTCTTGAAAGGACATTCCCGCAATATCGCAGGCTCTGGAGAGTAACTCTTGCTCGGACTTAGGCTCTGATTTCATATCGGTTGGTGGCGGTTGGTTCAATGTGCTTATTGTAGCGAATTACTTTCAAATTACGACCAACAAGCAAAGATCGAACAGTTCGAAAAATTGGCGAAAAGATCAACGCTCAACTAGTTATCCACAGGTGATGACGAAAAAAGGTGAAATTTTTGCAGGCATGTATGAATTAACAGGGGTTTAGGCAGACAAAATAGCTTGAGTTTTTGCTCGCATGGTGACTCTTGATGATCGTGGTGTGGATAAATGCACTGCTGGTGGATCTTTGACCGATCTGAACATGAGGATGAATTGCTCTAACGATAGGCCTTTATGACATTTGGTGATTCTGATTAAGTTGTTGTTTTTGTTTTGTTTGTTTCTGTTCTTTTCGTGTTTTTTATGTGCTTTCTTCTCACGCTGTATGCTTATTGATCACTTTCTCATTGATTCTTCACATACTTATACACAGAAAAGGTGAATAAATGTGGGCTATGTCTCACAACTGTGTGAGTAACCTTTGGTTTGATTAAAAGTTATCCATTTTTGGTGTCCGAAGCAATATTTTGTGTGTTAGTCACACTAGTAAGTTTGCTCATATTGGGGATATGTGGAAAAATCACTGTAATTAAGAATTTATTAGAGGTTGGCCAGTGATAGATGGCGATGGTTACCGCTTAAATGTGGGTATTGTAATCTGTAACAGCCATGGTCAGGTCTTCTGGGCAAAACGATACGGACAACACTCTTGGCAATTCCCTCAGGGAGGGATTGATGAAGGTGAAACCCCTGAACAAGCAATGTACAGGGAGTTATATGAAGAGGTTGGTCTTAGCAAAAAAGACGTAAAAATCGTAGCAACGAGTCGTCATTGGCTGAGGTACAAGTTACCTAAGCGGCTAGTTCGTTGGGATTCTAAGCCTGTTTGTATCGGCCAAAAACAGAAATGGTTTCTACTGCGTTTAGATTGTGATGAATCAAGGATCAACATGCAACGTGGTAGTTCCCCTGAATTTGATGGTTGGCGTTGGGTAAGTTATTGGTATCCAGTCAGACAAGTGGTTTCTTTTAAGCGCGATGTTTATCGTCGGGCAATGAAAGAGTTTGCATCAATGGCAATGCCATTTAAAGAACGCAGAGTGAAAGGCAAACGTAAACACAAAAGAGGATAGACATGCTTTCTCAACTAAGGGAAATAGTTGAACAAGTTTCTAAAGTCGATGAAGTTCATCAGGCTTTAGATATCTTGGTTAAACAAACATGCAGTGCGATGAGCACTGAGTGTTGCACTGTCTATCTCGCTAACGAAGAGATGCAGCGCTTAGAGTTAATGGCGACTCAAGGCCTGCGTTTCAAAGGCGACAAAATCCATATTCGCTTTAGTGAAGGTCTCGTTGGTTTGGTTAAGCGTAGTGCTGAACCTCTTAACATTGCTGAAGCCTCAAAACACCCCGATTTCAAGTACTTTTCCGAGCTTGGTGAAGAGATTTATCAAAGCTTCCTTGGCACGCCAATTATCTACCGTAAGCAAGTTCTCGGAGTATTGGTGGTTCAGCAAAAAACGCCTCGCTTATTTAATGAGATGGAGGAGTCATTCTTAGTCACGCTGGCGGCTCAGCTTGCGGTTATCATTGCCCATGCCCAAACTCAGGGACATTGGCGTCTTGAGAAAAAACAGCAAGCAATACGTGGTGTACCAGCTTCATCAGGGGTGGCGATAGGTGATTTTTGGTGGGATGACACCCAGCCTGATCTGACGAATGTTTATCCTGCATCGACGTTGGATATTGAGCGCGAACAAGAGTGGTTACTGTTGGCGATCGAAGAGGCGTTGAATGATTTTCGCCGAATGCGAAAGCGACTTGATAGCGAGATTAATAAAGATGCGTTAGCGATCTTCGATCTGTTTACCCACCTGCTGAATGATCCTATGCTGCGCAAAGATTTAAAGGCGCAGATTCAGAAAGGGGATCGAGCGGACTGGGCATTGCGTCAAGTGGTCGAATCCTACTCTAACCGTTTTGCTCGTATGTCAGATGTTTATCTCAGAGAACGAGCTCAGGACATCCGCGAATTGGGGCAACGGTTATTGTTCTTCTTGTACAACACGGATCAAGATAGAACGGTCATTGATAAACCCGTTATTTTAGTCGTGAGGGAGTTGACGGCAAGTTTGCTCGCTTCGATTCCCAAAGATAAGTTACTCGCGGTTATCTCACTGGAGGGCGCGGCCAACTCTCACGCTGCGATTCTTTCCCGCGCATTAGGCATTCCCGCGGTTATGGGGGCTAACCTTAACCCTAAAGCGATAAAAGGCAAATTGGGTGTCGTCGATGGTTACAGCGGCAAAATACTGATTTCGCCAAACAAACAATTACTACGCGAGTACCGAGCTTTAGCTAACGAAGAGCGTGAATTGGCTAACAAGGTTAATCAACGCATCGAAGAACCCGCTTTTACCAAAGATGGGGAGCGAATTGAGGTGATGTTGAATGCGGGTTTGAGTGCTGATGCCAATATTGCGATTAACCAAGGTGTCGACGGCGTAGGGCTTTATCGAACCGAGATTTCTTTCTTACTTCAACACAGGTTTCCGTCAGAAGAAGAGCAGACTCAGCAGTATCAAGCTGTGTTAGACACCTATCCAGATAAACGTGTCGTGATGCGTACCTTGGATGTGGGTGGAGACAAGGCATTGCCATATCTACCCATTGAGGAAGACAACCCATTTTTAGGCTGGCGAGGGATCCGTTTTACGTTGGATCATCCCGATATTTTCTTGATGCAGATTCGCGCAATGATGCGTGCGAGTGCCACTCATCAGAATTTAAGTATCTTGTTACCTATGGTTTCTGGGGCTCAAGAGCTTGATGATGCGATTGCTATAATAGAACGCGCTCACCAAGAAGCGGTGCTGTTAGATGAACGCATTCGCATGCCACAAATCGGAGTGATGATCGAAGTTCCATCGATGATCTATCTGCTGCCGTTGATTGCCAATAAAGTCGACTTTGTTTCTATCGGTACTAATGACTTAACTCAGTATCTGCTAGCGGTTGACCGCAACAACTCTCGTGTAGCGGATGTTTATGAGTCAATGCACCCTTCGGTGATCATGGCTCTCAAGCACATTCATTCGACCTGTCAGGAATTAAATATTCCAGTCTGTATCTGTGGTGAGCTCGCCGGTGACCCAATTGGAGCGTTATTGATGGTCGGTTTAGGTTACCGAAGTCTCAGTATGAATACCTCAAACGTTGCTAAGGTGAAGTACTTGTTGCGCCATACCGAAACTGGAGAATTGCAACAACTGGCTGACAAAGCTCTGATGCAACCTTATGGTCATAACATTTATACTATGATGCAGTCATTTTTTGAGGATAAGGGCTTCGCGGGCTTTATCCGAGCAGGTAACAAATAGGGTTCAATGTGTCGATAGAATTACTTTTGTCTTTTATGGCTCTCGGTGCCGTGGTTGGCGTCATGGCTGGTTTGTTGGGGATTGGTGGAGGGCTCATTGTTGTTCCAGCCTTATTGTTTATGCTCCCAGCGGCCGGTATCGACGCGAATATTAGTATGCACATTGCTCTGGCTACATCATTAGCGAGTATTATTGCCACCTCTGGTTCATCTGCACTCAATCATTTTAGACTTGGTAATGTCGATATGTTCGTGGTCAAGTGGTTGATGCCTGGCGTGGTTGTTGGCGGGTTTTTAGGCGCGAATGTTGCCGAGTGGATTCCGTCTCAACACTTACCGAGAGTCTTCGGGGTTATCGTATTGTTACTGGCTATCCAGATGTTGTTTTCTATTCATGGTAAAGCATCTAAGAGCATGCCTGGCAGCACTGCCACTATGTTTTATGGCACGGGTATTGGTGTTATTTCGAGTCTCGCTGGTATCGGTGGCGGTTCTCTCTCTGTTCCATTTTTAAACCGCCATGGTATCGAAATGCGCAAAGCGGTAGGGTCGTCGTCAGTGTGTGGTTGCCTTATCGCCATTTCAGGAATGGTGGGCTTTATTCTCCATGGTTACAAGATTGAGGATTTGCCAGCGTATAGCATTGGTTACGTTTATTTACCTGCTTTAATCGCAATTGCATCCACCTCTATGCTCACCACGCGCATTGGTGCTAAGCTTGCTACCTCATTACCTACACCTACATTGAAAAAAATCTTTGCACTATTTTTAATGTTTGTTGCCGGAACTATGTTGCTATAACGCGCTCTCATCTTATACGTTTCGAAATTATCTGAACTTCATAAAGAGTATTAATCCTATGTCTCAGGGATATCTAACTTTTCCAAATATTGATCCAGTGCTTGTCTCCATTGGACCGCTATCTATCCGTTGGTATGGATTGATGTATTTAGTCGGCTTTGCTTTTGCGCTCTGGCTTGCCAATAGACGAGCAGATAAAGCCGATAGTGGCTGGACACGAGAGCAGGTATCTGACTTGCTATTTGCCGGTTTCTTAGGGGTTGTGATCGGTGGTCGTGTTGGCTATGTAATTTTCTATAACTTTGATCTTTTCCTTCAAGACCCACTTTATTTATTTAAGGTCTGGACGGGTGGAATGTCGTTTCACGGTGGTCTCCTTGGTGTGATTAGCGCCATGTTCTGGTACGCAAAGAAAAATGGCCGTACCTTTTTTGGTGTTGCTGACTTTATCGCGCCGTTAGTGCCATTTGGTTTAGGTATGGGACGTTTGGGTAACTTTATGAATAGCGAACTGTGGGGACGTGTAACAGATGTGCCATGGGCGTTTGTTTTCCCTAATGGTGGTCCTTTGCCTCGCCATCCGTCTCAGCTTTATGAGATGGCATTGGAAGGTGTGGTGCTGTTCTTTATCTTAAACTGGTTTATCAAAAAACCTCGCCCGCTCGGTTCGGTGTCTGGATTGTTTCTCGCGGGTTACGGATCCTTCCGTTTCCTTGTAGAATACGTGCGCGAACCGGATGCTCACTTGGGTCTATTTGGTGGATTTATCTCAATGGGACAAATCCTCTCACTACCTATGGTGATTATCGGGATTCTGATGATGGTTTGGGCGTATAAACGTGGCCATTACAAAGATGAATTACCACAACAAGCGAAGTAAGGAATTGGTGTGAAACAGTATTTAGATCTCTGTCAGCGAATCGTTGACCAAGGTGAGTGGATTGAAAACGAACGTACTGGCAAACGTTGCCTGACAGTTATCAATGCGGATCTAACGTACAACGTGGCAAATAACCAGTTTCCATTGGTGACAACGCGAAAAAGCTTCTGGAAGGCCGCCGTTGCTGAGTTGCTTGGCTATATTCGTGGTTACGATAACGCTGAGGACTTTCGCAAACTAGGTACGAAAACGTGGGATGCAAACGCGAATCTGAATGAAGCTTGGCTAAACAACCCTTATCGTAAAGGTGACGATGATATGGGGCGCGTTTACGGTGTTCAGGGGCGAGCATGGGCCAAACCCGATGGTGGTCATATCGACCAATTGCGTAAAATTGTAGATGATCTGACTCGTGGTGTTGATGATCGCGGCGAAATTCTAAACTTCTACAACCCTGGTGAGTTCCATATGGGCTGCTTGCGTCCTTGTATGTACAGCCATCACTTCTCGTTACTGGGTGATACGCTTTATTTAAACAGTACTCAACGCTCCTGTGATGTGCCACTTGGACTTAATTTCAATATGGTTCAGGTATACGTCTTTTTAGCCATTATGGCGCAAATTACCGGCAAGAAGCCGGGTCAGGCGTATCATAAAATTGTTAACGCTCATATCTACGAAGACCAATTGGAGTTGATGCGCGATGTGCAGCTAAAGCGTGAGCCACTAAAAGCGCCGAGCTTCCATATTAACCCTGAGATTAAGTCTCTAGAAGATTTAGAAACTTGGGTGACACTGGATGATTTTTGGGTTGAAGGTTATGAATACCATGATCCCATTCAATATCCGTTTTCGGTGTAACACGGTTTAATGTTGAATAATGAGAAAAGGGCTCCAAGAGCCCTTTTTTGTTTTTCAGATGTTTATTTCAGCGCGTTGGCGACAAACTTGTAGATAGGATCCGTAAGCGCAGGATTCGCGATAGCCGGACTAATAAACTTCGGAGGAATAAGAATACCGTCCTCGACCAAAGATTTTATGGTCGAGAAATAGCGTATCTCCGTTTTACCTGCCAGCAGTAAATTAAAATCATCACCGAGTTGCTCATAGGCGTTGAGAATCTCTCTAAATCCTCTGAGATAGAGGTAATCTTTGGTATAACCTCCGCCACGGTATACACGGCTTGTAATCGTAAATGCCGTCATATCGTCCGCTTTATACTGCTCTTTAAGTAGCATAAAGGTATTTCTAAAATCGCGGTCAACGATCATAGATTCAACCGCGACAACACGAAGTGCCAATGTTCGGAGGCGTTGTAGACTAAAGTGACCAGAAAGAAACTCACATAAGATAGCCAGCCCTTCTTGAGTGGTCGTATTGACAGGACAACCTAGACTCAGCAACTTCAGCGGTTGTGCTTGACCATTCAAGGTGGTTAACAGATGGACACCCAATTCATGGTGGGCGAGGGCGTGAAGTTCATTCGCAGAGATGCTTGCCGAAGCATTAATTTTTACTTTGGTGCCCGACACTAATGCATTAGCGATCATGCTATCGTTGATTTCGATCTCCCCTGAATAGCCATGCTGGAGGCAAAACTGCTGCATAAACGCTGCAATCTCTTCACTGTTGTGGCGTGGAGAAGTATCTTCGTCAATGGGCAGATGTAGCAAGAAATGCGCGTTTCGCACGTCCTTACTGCTTGGCTCACCAAAATAGCGTAGCGAGTTATACAAGAAGTCTGCACAACCAATAGAACTGAGCTGATCAAGCTTATCGGCATAGGATTGAATCACTTCTGCATAGAGTGAACGGAGTTTTTCATTATCGATATTTTCGATAGGAAGAGAGTAAAGATCTCGCTTGGCTTGATGAACATCAAACGTCTGCTCTTTATAGACAAAGTTCGGTTCGACAGAAAATCGATTGTCGAAAAAACGCTGCCTCTCTTCGGCATAATTTTGTGGCGTGACGCTGCTTAAGATATCGATATCTTCAACGAGTGATGACAGTTGTTGATCTATTTGCCCTGCCACGGCTAGTAGTTGGTCGTTTTCTTTATGGTCCATCATGGTGTACGTCGCTGTTTTTCTTCAGTGTGTATCAGCTGATGATTTTTTACCAATGAAAACCGATCCTTAAATAACAAAAAAGGAGAGCATTGAGCTCTCCTTTCAGAAATCGTATTGGCTGATTATGCAGTCATTGCCAGAATCACACCAGGTAGCAAGATAAATACGGATAGTAAGTAACCTACAACGACCGCTTTATTCTTAACTGCCATATCAGAAATGAAGTCGGCACCTTTGAGAGGAATTTCACGTAGGAATGGAATTCCGTAGATCAATACTGTTGCCATGATGTTGAATACTAAGTGAACCAGAGCAATTTGAAGAGCGAATACTGCGAACTCTCCCGACACTGCTGTTGCTGCTAGTAGAGCGGTAATACAAGTACCTATGTTAGCACCTAGTGTAAATGGGTATACATCACGAACTTTTAGTACACCAGTACCAACCAGTGGAACCATCAGGCTTGTTGTTGTCGATGAAGACTGAACCAGCACAGTAACAATTGAACCAGACATGATGCCGTGAATTGGACCACGACCAATCGCATTTTTTAGGATCTCACGTGCACGGCCAACCATTAGACTCTTCATCAGTTTACCCATTACAGTAATTGCGACGAAGATAGTTGCGATACCTAGTACGATAAGCAGTACACCACCAATTGTGTCACCAAATGTGTTTAGCGGTTCTTTTACTGCGCTAACAACTGGCTTAGTAATTGGTTTGATGAAGTTAAGACCTTTGATGCTCATATCACCCGTTGCTAGGAACGGTGAAACTAACCAATGAGAAATCTTGTCTAAAATGCCAAACATCATTTCAAGAGGCAGGAAGATCGCAACCGCAAGAAGGTTAAAGAAGTCGTGAATAGTTGCACTGGCAAAAGCGCGTTTAAACTCTTCTTTGCAACGAACGTGTCCTAATGAAACAAGCGTATTGGTTACTGTTGTGCCGATATTCGCACCCATCACCATAGGGATAGCTGTTTCTACCGGAAGACCGCCGGCAACTAGGCCCACGATAATTGAAGTTACTGTACTTGAAGACTGGATCAGTGCTGTTGCGACTAAGCCGATCATCAAACCTGCTACAGGGTGAGAGGCAAATTCAAATAGAACTTTGGCTTGATCGCCAGTCGCCCATTTAAAACCACTGCCAACCATCGATACCGCTAGAAGTAGCAGATACAACATGAATGCCAAGTTAGCCCAGCGCAACCAGCGAGTAGTGCTCGAAATTGGCGCCGCTGTAGTAGTAGCTTGGTTCATAATCATTTTCTCCGTGGACCGTTAATGTCTTTGTTTTGGTCTGTTGTTGAAACTGAGGCTGATGGTAGAGATGAAATATTTCAGTAATATTACAGTTCCGTGTAACCGCTTTGTTTTTCATCATAACAAACGAATTCAGCTGTATTTTGAACTTTACAATATCTGTAACGTGCTGATTTTAAGGTTATTTTTGTCATATTTGTTAGTGACTATTCAATGTGACAAAAATCATAAAAAAAGGAGAAAAAATCCTTTTGGTGATTCATTTATTACATTGGTTTGTAATAATTGAATTTAGAAGTTCGGTAAAACATACGGTAATCTGTAAAAATGTAAGTTTTTCCGAGTTATTGTTGTCATGCTCAGCATTTGTTATAACCCTATCCATTCGAATTAAAAGAGTCATCGCGATGTCGCATTTAAATTACAACCACCTCTATTACTTCTGGATGGTCTGCAAGCAAGGTTCTGTAACAAAAGCGGCCGATGCTCTGTTTTTGACCCCGCAGACGGTTACCGGACAAATTAAAGCGCTTGAAGATCGAATGGACGGCAAGTTAACGAAACGCAATGGTCGCAGTATTGAACCCACAGAGCTTGGCCAATTGGTATTTAAGTATGCCGATAGAATGTTTGGCCTAAGTTATGAAATGCTCGACATCGTTAATTACAGCCAACGTGCCAATATACTCTTTGATGTTGGTGTGGCTGATGCGCTTTCTAAACGCTTGGTGAGCAAAATTTTGTTAACCACTGTGCCTGATGACAACAGCATCCATTTACGGTGTTTTGAGTCGACTCATGAAATGCTGCTTGAACAGCTTTCCCAACATAAGTTGGACATGATTTTATCTGATTGTCCGGTTGACTCGAGTCAAAGTCCTGGCCTCTATAGTAAGAAACTTGGTGAATGCAATATGAGTTTCTTCTGTTCAGGTAATGTGGATAGTGTCAGTTTTCCTGCTGTATTAGAGCAGCGTAAATTGCTCATTCCTGGTAGCCGTACGGCGATGGGACGTAAAGTATTACAGTGGTTTGATCGTCAGGGTCTTCAACCTAATATTCTTGGTGAGTTTGATGATGTGGCATTAATGAAGGCATTTGCCCGTTATCATCACGATGTCATCTTCTTAGCTCCGTCTATTTACGTTAAAGAAGTAGAAAGTGATCTACCACTGCAGTTGATAGGTCATATTGATGAACTGAAAGAAGAGTATTATGTGATATTCGCTGAAAGGATGATTCAACACCCTGCTGTAAAGAATGTTTGTGATGTAGATTTTACGAGTTTATTCAATTAAACCAGATGGTTAATTCAACTGAATAGATTATTTTTCTCAGTTGAATTAATATTTGAATGATTCGCTTAAACATAATTATTAATCGTGTGAATCTGGTTAGTACAGAAAGGTTAGCTATTTCTGTAAGGCTGAAAATGTTTGTCAAAGTTATGCTTGTATCAAGAGGTCATTGGTGATGGATTTACAAGAGATGGAAAAAAACTCTGCAAAGGCAGTGGTGCTACTCAAGGCGATGGCGAATGAACGACGTCTTCAGATTTTGTGCCTGCTGCATAACCAAGAGTTATCAGTTGGAGAGTTGTGCTGCAAACTGGAATTGAGTCAGTCAGCGTTGTCGCAACATTTGGCTTGGTTAAGAAGAGATGGACTGGTTCATACTCGAAAAGAAGCTCAAACGGTTTATTACACATTAAGCAGTGAAGAAGTGAAGTCTATGATTCAGTTACTACACGAGCTTTACTGTGATAATTCAGAAGAGGTGATGAGCAAGTAATTGCTCATTTACAAACAGCAGATATAAAAAAACCGGCCAAGGCCGGTTTTTTCTTTCACTGTATAATCAGAGTTCTATTAAAGAGCTTTGATTGCAGCAGCGAAACGAGACTTATGACGTGCAGCTTTATTCTTGTGAATAAGGCCTTTAGTAGCCATGCGGTCTAGGATTGGTGTAACTGCAGCAAAAGCTTCAGTTGCAGCAGCTTTGTCGCCTGCTTCGATAGCAGCAACAGTTTTCTTCATGTAAGTACGCATCATTGAGCGACGGCTAGCGTTGTGCTGACGACGTTTCTCAGCCTGGATAGCGCGCTTCTTAGCAGATTTACTATTTGCCAAGGGTCTAACTCCCAAAAACTTAGTTCAGTGACAATTTAAGGGCGAGGAATATCCCCTATTTGCTCTTAAATGTCAAATAATTTGTGCAAAAACCAATCGAGCCAAACAAATTTTGGATTGAAAGGTCTTCACGGTTAAGATGGCGGGGATTCTAACAGTATTTTTTTTTCAATGCTAATACTAATCTGCTCTGGTTATGACATTCCTAGTGTAAAGTAGAGCGAAATTTTTGATTCCCGAGGTAATTGTGAGTAAACGCCTACTCAAGTCTGGCATGATAGTGAGTGCCATGACCCTGATTTCTCGCGTACTTGGCTTAGTGCGAGATGTTGTTGTTGCCAACCTGATGGGGGCGGGTGCAAGCGCTGATGTTTTCTTCTTTGCGAACAAAATTCCCAACTTCCTCAGGCGTTTATTTGCTGAAGGTGCATTCTCTCAGGCATTTGTTCCTGTTCTGACTGAGTATCATGCTGCTGGAGATATGGATAAAACTCGCCAACTTATTGCGAGGGCTGCAGGTACCTTAGGGGTTCTAGTCTCGATAGTGACATTGTTTGGTGTCTTAGGTTCGGGAGTCGTGACCGCTCTATTTGGTTTTGGCTGGTTTTTAGATTGGATGAATGGCGGCCCGTCGGCAGAAAAGTTCGAACTTGCCAGTCTTATGCTCAAAATTACCTTTCCATATTTATGGTTCATCACGTTTGTTGCTCTGTCAGGAGCCATATTAAATACGATGGGCAAATTCGCTGTCTCTTCGTTCACTCCCGTGTTTCTCAACGTGATGATCATTTTGTCAGCGTGGTTTGTGTCACCTCAGTTAGAACAACCAGAAATTGGTTTGGCGATTGGTGTGTTCCTCGGTGGTTTAGTGCAGTTCCTTTTTCAAATCCCATTTTTGATAAAAGCAGGAGTGATGGTTAAACCTCAGTGGGGATGGCGAGATCCTGGTGTGGTCAAAATCCGCACTTTAATGATTCCAGCGCTATTTGGTGTGTCTGTGAGTCAGATAAACCTGCTGTTTGACACTTTTATCGCCAGCTTTCTTCAAACGGGTTCGATCAGTTGGCTTTATTACTCTGACCGTTTGCTTGAATTTCCTCTTGGCTTATTTGGTATCGCCATTGCGACAGTCATTCTACCCGCACTGTCACGTAAGCACGTCGATGCTCACAACGAAGGCTTTGCCCAGACAATGGACTGGGGCGTACGTATGGTGACATTATTGGGTATTCCAGCGATGTTGGGCTTGATGGTGTTAGCAAAACCTATGTTGATGGTGCTGTTCATGCGAGGGGAATTTACGCCACAAGATGTCGAGTTTGCCTCGATGTCATTGATGGCTTATGCGTCTGGTTTACTCAACTTTATGCTGATTAAAGTTCTCGCCCCTGGCTACTATTCTCGCCAAGATACAAAAACGCCAGTGAAGTACGGCATTATCGCAATGGTAACGAACATGGTCTTCAATGCCATCTTCGCTTACTTCTATGGCTACGTCGGTCTGGCTATTGCGACAGCACTATCGGCTTTGGTCAACATGACTCTACTATATAGAGGTTTGCACATAGCAGGTGTATACCAGTTAACACGCAAAACACTCATTTTTGTTGGCAAGCTAATTATTGCTGGTGGCTTAATGGTCACAGCGATCATGTGGCAGTTGGAAGAGATGAGTGTTTGGCTGAGCTGGAGTTTAGCTCATCGCGTGATGTGGCTGTCTCTGCTGATTGGTTTAGGTGCAGGCGTTTATTTGGTGACACTTCTGGTTATGGGTGTACGTTTAAAAGACTTAAAAGCAGCGACAGAGCGAACCTGATTAGTATATAATCCGTCAGTTTCACGCAATGTTTACTCTTTTAGACAGTATTTATACCCAATAGATAGGTTTTTAGCAGTCCCCAATGGAATTGATTCGAGGTATTCACAATATCAAACCCCACCATCAAGGGTGTGTATTGACGATCGGAAACTTCGATGGTGTTCATCTTGGACATCAGGAAGTATTACGACAAGTGTCTGAACAGGCTAAGGAATTAGGTCTGCCCTCGACGGTAATGACATTCGACCCTCAGCCATTGGAACTGTTTGCTAAAGATAAAGCACCAGCGAGACTGACACGCCTCAGAGATAAGTTTGTTCAACTGAGTAAATTGAATATTGAAAGGTTGCTTTGTGTAAACTTTAACCATAAGTTCGCCAATCAAACCCCTGAGGCATTTATTAGTGACTTGTTGGTAGCGCGTTTGGGTGTTAAGTTTCTCGTCGTAGGCGATGATTTCTGCTTCGGTCATGGTCGTAAAGGGAACTTTGCGATGCTGCAAGAAGCAGGAAAAAAGTACGGCTTTGAAGTGGTCAGCACACAGAGCTTTCGCTTAGCTGAGTTGCGGGTTAGCAGCACAGCAATACGTCGGGCATTAGCGCAAGATAAGCTTGATGAAGCTGCGCAAATGTTAGGACGTCATTATAGTATTAGTGGTCGAGTCTCTCATGGCCGTAAGTTGGGTAGAACCATTGGTTTCCCTACGGCAAATATCCCACTAAAGCGTTGCGTATCTCCAGTGTCAGGTGTTTATACCGTTGAGGCATTAGGTCTTGATGAAGGGCCTATCGGAGGTGTGGCGAACATTGGTAACCGACCGACGGTTAACGGTGTACGTCAGCAACTAGAAGTACATTTATTCGACTTTAAAGCCAATTTATATGGCAAACAGTTGGAAATAGTACTTTTAGATAAGATTCGAGATGAGCATAAATTTGAATCATTCGAAGCTTTGAAACAACAAATTGAATTGGATGCTGAAGCAGCAAGGGTGTGGCTGCGTCAGCGTAAAGACCAAGCGGTTTAGTTCGCTGCTTGGCATAATGTCTAACTGTCACCCAACACAACGGAATTAAGAATCGATGAGTGAGTATAAAGATACCCTGAACCTTCCTGAAACAGGGTTTCCGATGCGCGGCAATCTGGCCAATCGTGAGCCAGAGATGCTTGAGCGTTGGTACAAAGAAGACCTTTACGGTGAAATCCGTAAAGCGAAGAAAGGCAAAAAATCTTTCGTTCTACACGATGGTCCTCCATACGCGAATGGTGACATTCACATTGGCCACGCACTAAACAAGATTCTTAAAGACATTATTATTAAATCCAAAACACTTTCTGGTTTTGATGCACCGTACATTCCAGGTTGGGACTGTCACGGCCTACCAATTGAACTAATGGTAGAGAAGAAAAAAGGCAAACCAGGCCAAAAGATCTCTGCGGCAGAGTTCCGTGAAGAGTGTCGTAAATACGCTCAAGGTCAGGTTGAAGGTCAAAAAGAGAGCTTCAAGCGTCTAGGTATCATGGGTGAGTGGGACAAGCCTTACCGCACGATGGATTTTGCTACCGAAGCAAATATCATCCGCGCATTAGGTAAAATCGCTGACAATGGTCACCTACTGAAAGGCTTCAAGCCAGTTCACTGGTGTACGGACTGTGGTTCGGCACTTGCTGAAGCTGAAGTAGAGTACAAAGACAAAGTCTCTCCTTCGATTGATGTTCGCTTCAAAGCGACAGACGCTGCGGCTCTTCTATCGAAGTTTAACCTTATTGAAGGTCATGAAGGCGAAGGCGATATCTCAATTGTTATCTGGACGACCACACCGTGGACGCTGCCAGCAAACCGCGCAGTATGTTTACGCGGTGATCTAGAGTATGTACTTGTCCAAATTGAAGGTGAGTCTAAAGAGCGCATCATCGTTGCGTCTGAATTAGCGAAAGATGTCATGGACCGTGCTGGTATTGAGCACTTCCACAACCTAGGTTTTGCTAAGGGTAGCGATCTTGAACTGCTTCAGTTCAATCACCCATTCTATGACTTTACTGTGCCAGCAATCTTAGGTGATCACGTCACTACTGATTCGGGTACAGGTGTTGTTCATACTGCGCCAGGTCACGGTCAAGAAGACTTCGCAGTAGGTAACCAATACAACCTAGAAGTGGCTAACCCTGTAGGTTCAAACGGCGTTTACCTACCAGACACTGAGTTGTTTGCTGGTCAACACGTATTCAAAGCGAACGATGCAGTCGTTGAAACGCTAAAAGAAAAAGGCGCGCTTCTTCATCACCACGCTTATGAGCACAGCTACCCACACTGTTGGCGTCATAAGACTCCAATCATCTTCCGCGCAACACCGCAGTGGTTTGTATCGATGGACCAAGCAGGTCTACGTGCTAAAGCACTAGAGTCAATCAAAGGTGTGGAGTGGATGCCTGAGTGGGGTCAAAGTCGTATCGAAGGTATGATCGAAGGTCGTCCTGAGTGGTGTATCTCACGCCAACGTACTTGGGGTGTGCCGATCGCTCTATTCGTTCACAAAGAAACCGCAGAGCTTCATCCGAACACAATTGAACTGGTTGAGAAAGTTGCTCAACTTGTTGAAGAAAAAGGTATCCAAGCTTGGTGGGATCTAGAAATTTCAGATCTACTTGGTGGTGACGCTGATAAATACGAGAAAGTACTTGATACTCTAGACGTTTGGTTCGATTCAGGTGTTACTCACTATTCAGTGGTTGACGCTCGTGAAGAGTACAACGGCAACAGTGCAGATCTTTACCTTGAAGGTTCAGACCAACACCGTGGTTGGTTCCAGTCGTCTTTGATTTCATCTATTGCGATGAAAGGTGAAGCGCCATACAAGCAAGTGTTAACGCACGGCTTCGTTGTCGATGGTCACGGTCGTAAGATGTCTAAATCGATTGGTAACGTAGTCGCACCAAAAGATGTCACGAATAAGCTAGGTGCAGATATTCTGCGTCTATGGGTGGCATCAACCGACTACACTGGCGAAGTTGCGGTTTCTGACGAAATTCTTAAGCGTTCTGCTGATGCGTACCGTCGTATCCGTAACACAGCACGTTTCTTCCTTGCAAACCTAAGTGGTTTCAACCCTGCAACGGATATTGTTCCTGCAGAAGAAATGGTTGCACTTGATCGTTGGGCTGTCGGTCGCGCGCTAGCGGCTCAGGAAGAAATTGTTAAAGCATACGGCGAGTACAACACTCACGCAGTGACTCAGCGCTTGATGCATTTCTGTTCGATTGAGATGGGTTCATTCTACCTAGACGTAATCAAAGACCGTCAGTACACAGCAAAACGTGGCGGACACGCTCAACGTAGCTGTCAGACGGCGCTTTACTACATCGTAGAAGCGTTGGTACGTTGGATGGCTCCTATCATGTCGTTTACAGCGGATGAAATCTGGAATGAAATGCCAGGTGAACGCGATAAGTTTGTTTTCACTGGTGAATGGTTCGACGGTCTGTTTGGACTGACTGAAGGTGAAGAGCTGAACAACGAGTTCTGGGCTGAGATTCAGGTGATTCGTGGTAGCGTGAACAAGCTGCTAGAAGACGCTCGTAAAGATAAGACTATCGGTGGCTCTCTACAAGCTGAAGTAACGCTATATGCCGACGATGCACTACTGGCTAAGCTAGGTAAGTTAGAAGACGAACTGCGTTTTGCACTACTGACATCAACCGCAGTAGTTAAGTCTCTAAGTGAAAAATCTCAAGCAGCACAAGAGACCGATGTTGAAGGTCTGTTTGTTGAAGTTAAAGCGACTGAAAACGAGAAGTGTGACCGCTGTTGGCACCATACTCCAGACGTTGGTACGATCGAAGGCCATGAGAAGATCTGTGGTCGTTGTGTATCGAACGTAGATGGTGAAGGCGAAGTACGTAAATTTGCATAATTCGCAGTAGCGTAACTGAACTTTTCAGAAATTATATAGCCCCAGTATTTACTGGGGCTACTTTTAGGAACTGTATGAGCGAGCAAACATTAACTCTTAAACAATCAGGTGTACGTTGGCTATGGCTAGCGTTGGTTATCTTCCTTGCGGACATCGGTATTAAACTGTTCGTGATGGATAATATGGGTTATGGATGGGCAAATCGAATAGAGGTACTGCCTTTCTTCAATTTCCTTTATGTTCATAATTACGGCGCTGCGTTTAGCTTCCTGAGCGATCAGGCTGGCTGGCAACGTTGGCTATTTACTGGGATTGCATTCGCAGTCACCGCAATGCTGACTTACTGGATGAGTAAACTTCCAGCGGCCGAAAAGTGGAACAATATCGCCTACGCTATGATTATTGGTGGTGCGGTAGGTAACGTTTTCGATCGTGTCGTCCATGGTTTTGTGGTCGATTACCTCGACTTTTACTGGGGTAATTATCATTGGCCAGCATTCAATCTGGCTGATACTACTATCTGTATTGGTGCTGCGATGATTATCTTAGATGGCTTTCGTAAAAAAGAAGACGCCAAAGCTTAATTCGTGATGAATTGAATAACCCTAAGCGCTGTCGGTTGATTACGATGGCGCTTTTTAGTATACCCGTCTAGTTTGAATCCGAGCGCCAATTTGACGGCGACACATCTATTAAAACAATAACGACACCAAGGAAGCAGTAACGTGACTACAATCGCCCAAGATTCAGCAGTAACTTTGCACTTTACGATCAAAATGAAAGACGGGTCTGTTGCCGACAGCACCCACAACATGGGCAAACCAGCCAAACTAGTGATTGGTGATGGTAGCCTTAGTGAAAACTTTGAACAGTGTTTGCTGGGTCTAAACTCAGGTGACCAAAAGGCCATTGAGCTTAAAGCTCAAGACGCGTTTGGTTTGCCAAATCCAGACAATATTCATCATATGGACCGTGCTAAGTTTGTTGGTGACGCGGAAGTGGAAGTGGGCACCATCATGGCTTTTTCTGGTCCAGACGGGATGGAAATTCCTGGCATTATTACCGAAATAGCTGGCGACTCTGTGACCGTCGATTTCAACCATCCGCTAGCAGGACAGGATGTGACTTTTGAAGTTGAGATTTTGTCAGTAGAATAACCGCCCAAAGAAGAAAACAACGCCATGAGCAATGAAATGAAAATTCTATTAGCCAACCCTCGCGGTTTTTGTGCCGGTGTTGATCGTGCGATCAGCATTGTTGAACGTGCATTAGAAATGTACCAACCACCAATCTACGTACGCCATGAGGTGGTTCACAACCGTTTTGTCGTGGAAGGCCTCAAGCAGCGTGGTGCGATCTTTGTTGAAGAGCTGCATGAAGTTCCAGATGACAATATCGTTATTTTTTCTGCTCATGGTGTGTCTCAAGCAGTACGTAAAGAGGCTAAAGAGCGTGCTCTCACCGTTTTTGACGCAACCTGCCCCTTAGTGACTAAAGTGCACATGGAAGTAGCTCGTGCGAGTCGCAAGCATATGGAAGTCGTGCTGATTGGCCATGCTGGACATCCTGAAGTTGAAGGTACAATGGGCCAATACGCCAGTGATAAAGGCGGTATGTATTTGGTGGAAACGCCAGCGGATGTCATCGCTCTTAAAGATAAGGTGCGTGATCCAAGCCACCTGCACTACGTGAGCCAAACAACGCTATCAGTGGATGAGACCGCAGATGTCATTGACGAGCTGCGTCGTGTCTTCCCTGACATTCAGGGGCCGCGCAAAGATGACATCTGTTATGCAACGCAAAATCGTCAGGACGCGGTTCGCGAAATGGCAGAGGATGTGGATGTTATGATTGTCGTCGGGTCTAAAAACTCTTCAAATTCTACTCGCCTTAAAGAACTGGCAGAAAAGTTGGGAACGCCGGGCTACCTCACTGACTGTACGGAAGACATCAAGCCAGAATGGTTTGAAGGCAAAACGAAAGTAGGGGTGACTGCGGGTGCTTCTGCTCCAGAGGAGTTGGTCAACCAAATCCTAGACCGAATAAAAGAGTTGGTCGGTACTCGCTCGGTAGAAGAGATTCAAGGACGTGAAGAGAATATGTTCTTTGAAGTACCGAAAGAGCTACAGATTAAGCAAATCGATTAATGATCAGAACAACAAAAAGCCAGCGTTAAAGCTGGCTTTTTTACGTGCTCTGCAATAGCAAAGGCTCCCGAAGGAGCCTTAGTTTTCATTACGTTTTTGTTTTGAGCTACGCAGTTTCTGTGACGGCTTGTGGTTTCTCTTCGTCAGCAAGGTCGGTTTCACCTTTACCTTTGGATGTCTTAATCACGTAAGCGGTAACGGCTAGAGCAAACAGTACGCCAGAAATCGTTGAAATTTGAATTGGCAGACCGAAACCTAGTGAACTGTTATTGAGAATAAAGGTAACACACACTGTCGTCATGAACATGGCAGGGATAGTGGTAATCCAGTGCAGCTTGTTATGGCGTAGTAGGTATGCGGATGCAGTCCATAGCATCATGACCGCGGTCGTTTGGTTAGCAAAACCGAAGTAACGCCAGATAATGCCGAAATCTACTTGAGTCAGGATGCCACCGATAACGAATAGTGGAACTGCCATCAATAGTCGGTTACGTAGTGTTTTTTGCTCCATGTTGAAGTATTCAGCTAGGATCAAACGGCTAGAGCGGAATGCAGTATCACCAGAAGTGATAGGTAGGATGACAACACCTAGGAAAGCGATTACACCACCAAAGACACCGAGTAGGCCAAATGATGCGCTGTAAACAACGTTACCAGGACCACCGTTTTTCACCGCTTCAGAGAGTGATTCTAGTGAGCCAAAGAAAGATAGAGCGATCGCACACCAGATTAGCGCGATGACACCTTCACCGATCATTGCACCGTAGAAGACGAAGCGACCATTCTTTTCATTTTCCATACAGCGAGCCATCAGTGGAGACTGGGTTGCATGGAAGCCTGAAATTGCACCACATGCGATAGTGATGAATAGCGCAGGCCATAAAGGCATATCATTTGGGTTAAGGTTAGCTAGCATATCGCTGACTTGGAAATCACCCATTACAGTGTGTTCGCTAGAGAAAGCAATCGCTGTCATTAGGCCGACCGACATGAAGATAAGTAGGGCGCCAAATAGTGGGTAGAAGCGGCCAATGATTTTATCAACAGGAACAATTGTCGCGATGATGTAGTAAGCGAAAATCGCGATAACCATGGTGGTCATACTAACGTTCAGGCTAGTTTGATCGTTAATTAGGTTCGTGATCATTCCCGCTGGTGCTGAAACAAATACCACGCCCACTAGCAACAGAAGAACAATGGCAAAGATGTTCATAAAGTGTTTTGCGCCATTGCCTAGGTAGCGGCCTGTGATGGTCGGCACTGAAGCACCACCATTGCGTACAGATAGCATACCTGAGAAGTAGTCATGTACCGCACCAGCAAAAATACAGCCGACGACAATCCATAGCATTGCTGCAGGTCCGTAAAGGGCACCCATGATTGGACCAAAGATAGGACCCACACCAGCAATATTCAGTAGTTGAACCAAGTAGACTTTTTTCGTCGACATTGGAACGTAGTCAACACCATCTTGCATAGTATGCGCAGGGGTTTGACGTTTTTCGTTAATACCAAAAATCTTCTCTACGAATGCGCCGTAGATAAAGTAGCCACCTATCAGGGCCGCGACACAGGTTAGAAACCACAACATAGCACTTGTTCCTTAGTGAAATTAATTAAGCTCACCATGCATACTAAGTCTTTCTCGGGCAATCATCATTCGCTTCTGAAGTGAGTGGTCGTATAGAAAAATGAGTGGTTTTCTGAGCTATTAAGTGGTTTTTTCTGTCAGTGAGTGGCAATTGTTGAAGTTTAGTGGTTTGATTAATAACTGGAGATAAAGCCAAGGAAAAACAATGAGAAAGATAATTGTCGTAGCCGCAATGACTATTCTGACTGCGTGTGCGAGTAGCCCTGAACAACTCGCAAAACAAGGAGACTGGTATCAAATTGGTTTTCAAGATGGAGTCAGTGGTCACACTCAGCGTTCTTATAAAGAGCTGACAAGTTTAGGCGCAGTTAAGCAGGCAGATTATGAAACGGGTTACTCGGAAGGTATCGGCCAATACTGCAACCCAGATTTCGCCTATCAGATAGGATTGTCTGGTCAATATTACGAAGGTGTGTGTGAAGGTACAGAGAGTGCGCAAAAGTTTCGCATGGAATGGCAGCGTGGCTGGAATGAATACCAGAACTAGCCATTTTTAATTGCGTGTAACAGAGGGGAGCAAGTTAGCCTCTGCTCCCCTAGTTATTCAGTTAATCGTTCCGGTGAAGCTGAACCGCTTTGCGCAAAAAACCGTCTTGCTTATCGAGTTTACTTTTCGCTTGAGCAACGTCCATTCCAGTTAGAATCATCAGAATGGCTACTTTAACGTCATAGTGAGTTTGTTCTAGCGTTGCAATCGCTTCACTGTTATCACAGTCAGTTGCCTGCATAACGATACGTGCAGCGCGCGCAACTAGCTTCTTGTTGGTCGCTTTCACATCAACCATTAGGTTCTGATAGCTCTTACCTAAACGAATCATTGATGCTGTCGTTAGCATATTCAGCACAAGTTTTTGCGCTGTTCCGGATTTTAATCGTGTCGATCCGGTAAGGGCTTCTGGCCCCACAATTGGGCTAATCGCTATTTGTGCTATATCGGCGATGGGAGAGTCAGGATTACAGGACAGGGCAACGGTGGTTGCGCCGATTTGGTTCGCGTATTCGAGCGCTCCGATCACGTAGGGCGTTCTGCCGCTGGCAGCAATACCAACCACCACGTCATTTTGAGCAAAATTGATCGCTTTAAGGTCTTCGATGCCTAAGGTAAAGGAGTCTTCCGCGCCTTCTTTCGCTTTTAAAATCGCCTCTGGTCCACCTGCGATAAGTCCAATCACCATCTGATCGGATACGCCAAAAGTAGGAGGGCACTCTGAGGCGTCTAAAACACCCAAACGACCACTGGTTCCTGCCCCCATGTAGATCAAACGCCCTCCGCTCTTAAATGCCTCTGTGATTTTATCGACGGCTTGAGCGATTTCAGGTAACACTTTTTCGACCGCCAGAGGAACCTGCTGGTCCTGTTGATTGATTCGCTTGACGATTTCACTTGAAGGCAAGAGGTCGATATCCATGGTCTCAGGATTACGCCCTTCAGAAACTAAATGTGAAAGTGCAGCGATAAGCGCATCATTAGTCATAGTTGTCCTTATTTATCAGCAAAGTACATCACACCAAGGCTAGCCAGTTTGGAGGCTCCGGTGACTTCAGGCAGATTGCTTGGCAAATTGTGAATGCGGCGATAGGCCAGCCAAGCAAAGGCCATCGCTTCCATATTATTACTGTCGACGCCTTTGTCATCGGTTAGCATCACTTGCCAATCTGGCAATAGATCGGCTAAGCGTTGCATCAGTAGTGGGTTATGAGCGCCGCCACCACAGGTTAATAACTCTGGCGTATCACCTAGTTTGAATTTTTTGACTTCATTAGCAATAGTCTGCGCGGTGAATTCACACAAGGTTCTTTGCACATCGGCAACCTTAGTTGAGTAACGGGTGAGGATCTTTTCTAACCAAGGCAAGTTGAACAGTTCGCGTCCGGTGCTTTTAGGCGCAGGGAGTGTGAGGTAAGGTTCATCAAGGAGCTCTGATAGTAGGTCAGTATCAATTTTGCCTTGATTAGCAAGCTGAGCATCTTTATCAAATGCGATACCTTGATGTTTATAACACCACGCGTCCATCAACATATTGCCAGGGCCTGTGTCGTAACCAATAACGGGGTGATTCGGTCTTAACACCGAAACGTTGGCAATGCCGCCGATATTAAGCACCACAACGCTTGAGCCGTTCGATTGAAAAATGGATTGGTGGAAGGCTGGAACTAGAGGGGCGCCTTGACCACCCAGAGCAATATCTTTGCGTCGAAAATCGGCGATTGTATCTATCTGCGTTAGGGCCGCAATGATATTGGCGTCACCAAGCTGAATGGTAAAAGGGGCGTCCCCGTTAGGTTGGTGGAAGACGGTTTGACCATGATTGCCGATGGCAGTGATTTCTTTTGATGTTCGTCCGCTTTTAGCCAACAGCGCCTGTACTGCTTCCGCATAAAGTTTGCCGAGTTGATGATCTATGTGACCAATTTCTGGAAGCGTAGTTGATTGACCCAGTGAGACATTTAGGATTCGTTGTTTGAGTGGTTCTGGAATGGCATGGTCATGGCTTTCCAACAGGCGAATATGACTATCGTCAATTTCGACCAGTGCAGTATCGATTCCATCAAGGCTAGTGCCTGACATAATGCCAATGTATAACTCTTTTGTGGTCATGCTCAATTTTCGCTAACAGTGAAGTTTAACCGTTGTAAACAGAGAATAATCCTAATAACCTCGGGAGCATAGCGAAATTCAGCTGGATGTGGAGAAATTATGGGACCGTTATGGATCGATGTGGCTGGTTGTGAACTGACTGCAGAAGATAAAGAAATTCTTGAGCACCCAACCGTAGGTGGTGTGATTCTGTTTTCTCGAAACTACCATGATAGTGCGCAATTATTGGCGTTAAATAAAGCTATTCGTCACGCGGCTAAGAGACCCATTCTGATTGGTGTTGATCAAGAAGGTGGACGAGTACAGCGCTTTAGAGAGGGGTTCTCCCGAATTCCCGCGGCGCAGAGATATGCCCAGTTTGAAAACAGTGAGCAGTTAGCTCAGCAAGGTGGTTGGCTAATGGCTGTTGAGCTGGTGGCCCATGATATCGATCTTAGTTTTGCGCCTGTGTTGGATCAGGGGCATGAGTGTAAAGCGATCGGAGACCGTTCGTTTGGTGAGGATATGGATACCATAGTTCGCCACAGTCTCGCTTACATGAAAGGAATGAAATCTGTAGGAATGGCGACAACCGGCAAGCACTTCCCAGGTCATGGTGGTGTGGTTGCTGACTCACATTTAGAAACCCCATTTGATTATCGCGATAACATTTTCGAACAGGATATGGCGATATTTAAAGCGCAAATCGAAGCCGGAGTTCTTGATGCAATGATGCCTGCTCATGTTGTTTTTCCCCATTACGATGACCAGCCAGCGAGTGGTTCTGAATACTGGCTGAAACAAGTACTGCGTCACCAACTAGGCTTTAAAGGCATCGTTTTTTCTGATGACTTAAACATGGAAGGTGCGGCGATTATGGGGGGCCCTGCAGAGCGGTCTCATCAAGCACTGGTCGCAGGCTGTGACATGCTGTTGTTATGCAATAATCGACAAGGTCAGATAGAGGTGTTAGACAATCTGCCTATTATGGAAACGCCTGAAGCGGTCAATCTGTTGAAGACGCAAAGTTTTACCTTGGAAGATCTGCAACGCAGTGAGCAGTGGCGAAAAGCGTCAGATGCGATGAAACGTATTTTAGAATCCTAATTGAAAGAGCCGCGATTGCGGCTCTTTTATTGATTGCTCAATCAGTGAAAACCGAGTTTCTCTTTGAGGGTTTTAAGATAACGACGACTCACAGGAAGAGGGTGATTACTGACAGTGATAATTTCGGCCAAGCCATTTTCCAGTAGTTTAATTTCTTTAATCGCACAGATGTTGACGAGAAACTGTCGATGACAGCGAACAAGAGGTGTTTTCTCTTCTAACACTTTAAGTGTTAACTGAGACGTCGCTTTCTGTTCATGGGTCTGAACATGAACACCACTAATGTCACTATAAGCAAACTCGACATCCTTAGTCGGAATAATAACGATTCTGTTGAGCCCTATACACGGCACCTGATCCAAACAAGGAGGAGCGATAGCGGCAATTTGCTCCTTATTGACTCGTTGTGTTTTCAGTAGTCGGTTAACTGTCTTAGTCAGCCTTTGGGTATCAACTGGCTTCAGCAGATAGTCAAAGGCATTATCCTCAAATGCCTGAACAGCAAACTCATCATAAGCCGTAACAAACACGACTTTCGGCATCGTTTCGGGGTCGAGCATCGCCAGCAGCTCAATTCCCGTTATTTGTGGCATTTGGATATCGAGAAACACCACGTCAGGTTTAAGTTGATTGATTTTTTTTAACCCTTCGATTGCGTTGCTGGCTTGTTCGATAACTTGAATATGCCCAGTTTCTTCTAACAACTCTGTCAGTTCTTCGCGAGCAAAGAGTTCGTCATCTATGACTAATGCTGAAAGCATGGTGTTCCCTTAATGAGAGTGTTCGTTGGGAATGATAAAGCTCATTCGCGTAAGTCTGTCCGGTTCTACTTCAATAGTGAGAGCCGAAGCACGACCAAATTTATTCGTGAGACGTTTGTCTACGATTTGCATGCCTAATCCTAGATGGTCATCAGCGGGGGGAGAGTAACTGCCCGCGTTATCTTCAACAACGATACGGTAACCCTCTTGCTCGATCTGACTGTAGACGCGAACAACGCCTCCGGTTAGCAAATTTGATATCCCATGTTTGATGGCGTTTTCTACTAGTGGCTGAAGGGTAAATGTTGGTACTTTGCGACTGAGTAAACTTTCTTCGATGTCTATCGTCACCTCAAGCCTGTCGGTAAAACGCGCTTTTTCGATGGTCAGGTAGGCGTTCACATGGGCAAGTTCTTCTTTGAGGGTAACGGTTTCGATATCTTGCTTGAGATTGCTACGGAAGAAATGCGAAAGATGCTGAATAAGCTCTCTTGCTTTCGCGGGATCTCGACGAATAACTGCGCTGATAGTATTGAGAGCATTGAACAAGAAATGCGGGTTTACTTGTGCATGGAGTAGCTTGATTTCCGCTTGAGATAACAAGGTTTGTTTCTGTTGGTAGTCACCAAATAGAATTTGGCTTGAGAGTAATTGAGCAATCCCTTCTGCCATCGACATATTGATGGTAGAAAACAGTTTTCGCTTGGGTTCGTACAACTTGATGGTTCCAATCACTCTTTCTCCTGCACGTAAGGGAATAATGAGCGCCGAACCAAGCTTACATTCAGACGATAAAGAACACTGATAAGGCTTTTCCTTACCGTCGAGGTAGATAATGTCATTTTGTTGAATCGCATCTAATGTGCTTTGTGAAGAGATCGGGGTATTTGGTTTATGGTGATCATCCCCGATGCCTACGAAGGCTAGAATCTTTTCATCGTCGGTAATAGAGACAGCACCAACGTTGGTTTCTTCGTAGATGATTCGAGCTATTTTCTCTGCATTGTGGCTGTTAAATCCTAATGCCAGAATACCCACAGAACGTTCAGCTATGTTGAGTGCACGCCGTGAAAACGTGGCTGAATACTCTTCGAAGATGGTTTTTCTGTCATGCAGAATACTCATAAACAAGGCGGCGCCGACTGAGTTAGCGATGATCATCGGAGCTGCAATAGCAGAGACCAAGTTATACGCTTGATCGAAAGGTTTAGCGACGATCAGGATGATCAGCATCTGGACGATTTCTGCCACTAAGGTAACGGCAAAAACCACACTTGGATTAAAGAGTTGTTCAGACTTTCCTTTACGGAGCAGGTAGATATGCAGTAAGCCACCAATCAATCCTTCGGCAGTGGTTGATATTGCACAAGCCAAGTCGGTGAAGCCTCCGAGTGAGTAGCGGTGTAAGCCTCCGGTTAGTCCTACAAAAAAACCCACAATAGGCCCACCAAAGAGTCCACCCATTACCGCGCCTATCGCTCGGGTGTTGGCAATGGCATCATTGATCTGCAAACCAAAGTAAGTCCCCATAATGCAGAATAGAGAGAACAGTACGTAGACGCTCAGCTTGTGGCTAAGTCGGTTGGATATGTTCAGCAATGGCAGGAAAATAGGGGTCTTACTAAGCATGTAAGCCAGCACTAAATAGACACACATCTGCTGTAGTAAGGAAAGAATCAGATCCATAGTAATAAAATTAGGTGTGGATTTATCCCTTATTCTAGATAACAAACCGCAGAGAAAACATGCTTATCTCATCATTCTTCGCTAAAACCAGTCAAAACCTTTGGTGTAAATATAAATTTACATTGGTGTTTTTTTTAGTTTACATATTGCAATCTGAATTTGGGCTGTTATTTTATAGTTATTCAAGGCCAAGTGATACGGATGAAT
Organism: Vibrio sp. TRT 1302; assembly: GCF_050113875.1. NCBI lineage: Bacteria > Pseudomonadati > Pseudomonadota > Gammaproteobacteria > Vibrionales > Vibrionaceae > Vibrio > Vibrio sp. TRT 1302. The sequence continues at coordinate 169,129 of NZ_JBNJOF010000006.1, forward strand.
CTTGGTGTAAAAATAAATATACAGGTTTGAGTTATGCAAAAAAGTGAATTGAGCAATATCAATATTAGTGATGAACAGGTTCTGATTACGCCAGAAGAGCTCAAGGCAAAATTGCCTCTTAGTGACAAAGCTCGTCGTGCTATTCAAGAATCACGTCAAACCATCGCGAATATCATCCACAAGAAAGACCACCGTCTACTTGTTGTATGCGGACCATGTTCAATCCACGATATCGATGCTGCGAAGGAATACGCTAAGCGTCTTAAAGCACTTTCAGAACAACTGAGTGACCAACTGTATATTGTAATGCGTGTTTACTTCGAAAAACCACGTACAACAGTTGGCTGGAAAGGTTTGATCAATGACCCACATCTAGATGGCTCGTTTGACATTGAGCACGGTCTTCATGTTGGCCGTGAGCTACTTGTCGACCTTGCTGAAATGAATATTCCATTAGCAACTGAAGCTCTGGATCCAATCAGCCCACAATACCTGGCAGATACCTTCAGCTGGGCTGCGATTGGTGCCCGCACCACTGAATCGCAAACTCACCGTGAAATGGCGAGTGGTCTTTCCATGCCAATTGGTTTTAAAAATGGTACAGATGGTAGCCTAGCAACGGCAATTAACGCGATGCAAGCCGCTTCTTCAAGCCACCGCTTTATGGGGATTAACCGTGAAGGTCAGGTTGCTTTACTGACGACTCAAGGCAACCCAAATGGTCATGTGATCCTACGTGGTGGTAAGCAGACCAATTACGATTCAGTTTCTGTGACAGAGTGTGAGCAGGATATGGCCAAGCATGGTTTGGAAGCCTCACTGATGGTGGACTGTAGCCACGCCAACTCACGTAAAGATTTCCGCCGTCAGCCTTTGGTTGCAGAAGATGTGATCCACCAAATTCGTGAAGGGAACAAATCGATTATTGGCCTAATGATCGAAAGTCATATTAACGAGGGCAATCAGTCATCTGATATTCCGTTAAGTGAGATGCAATATGGTGTTTCTATCACCGACGCTTGTATCAATTGGGATACAACTGAGGCACTATTACGCCATGCACATGAAGAGCTAGTCCCTTTCCTAGAAAATCGTTTGAAAGGCTAATGTAGAAGAGCACAAGGAACATCAATGGCCGTTGAATTGAATGAGTTGCGTGATCAGATTGACGCAGTAGATAAACAGATTTTGGATTTGTTAGCCCAGCGACTTGCGTTAGTCGAGAAAGTCGGTGAAGTGAAAAGTAAACACGGCTTACCTATCTATGCCCCAGATCGTGAAGCGGCAATGCTGGCTTCACGTCGTCAAGAAGCAGAAAAGAAAGGCGTGCCACCTCAACTCATTGAAGATATTCTTCGTCGCACAATGCGTGAATCTTATGCCAGTGAGAAAGATTCTGGTTTCAAATGCCTTAATCCTGAGCTTCGCTCTGTGGTGATTGTTGGTGGTCACGGTCAGCTTGGTGGCTTGTTTGGTCGTATGTTTAAGCTTTCGGGTTACGACGTTAAAGTGCTAGGGAGCAAAGACTGGGATCGAGCTGATGAAATGCTTGAAAATGCTGGGATGGTTGTGGTGACGGTTCCCATTCATCTTACCGAAGGTGTGATTGAGAAACTGGGTCAGTTACCTAAAGATTGTATTTTGTGCGATTTAACCTCGATTAAGTCTAAGCCACTACAAGCGATGCTTAATGTGCATCAAGGGCCGGTGGTTGGTCTCCACCCAATGTTTGGTCCTGATGTTCCAAGTTTGGCTAAGCAGGTGATTGTTTACTGTGATGGGCGAGGCGAAGAGAGCTACCAATGGTTGCTGCAACAGTTTTCTATTTGGGGCGCGAGCTTATGTCAGATTGATGCGAGTGAGCATGATCATGGTATGACCTTGATTCAGGCACTACGCCACTTTACTTCATTTGCCTACGGTCTTCACCTTAGCCGTGAAAACCCCAATATCGATAAGCTACTCAAGCTGAGTTCACCTATCTACCGTTTAGAACTTGCTATGGTTGGGCGACTATTTGGTCAAGATCCGAATTTGTACGGTGACATCATTCTCTCTTCTCAAGAGAATATCGACATGATCAAGCGCTTTCACCGTTGTTTTGGTGAAGCTTTGGAGATTCTTGATGGCAAGGACAAACAGGCATTTGTTGAGAGCTTTGACAAAGTCAGTGACTGGTTCGGAGACTACTCGCAGCAGTTCCTTGAGGAGAGCCAAAACTTGTTGAAGCAAGCCAATGACTCCATCCACAGAGGATAGGGGTAGGGATGTAAAAAGAGCGACGTTCAGTCGCTCTTTTTGATCGCAATTATTGAATCACCACAGGTTCTGCTTGTGAAGCCTGTTCGTTTTTCACCGTGCTCACCGAGTTATCACTATACGGTGTATTGGTCAGATTGACTTGTAATCGCACTGTTTCATCGATGATTTTTACCAGTGGTGCCCATTTGACTCCGTTCTCTTTTTCGAAAAGATAGTTAAAGTTCTCTGGCGTCCAATCCATCGTGTATTGCGGATTGAGTGCTCGTCCTAAAAAGCGTACTTCGTAATGCAAGTGCGGCCCTGTAGAGTTACCCGAGTTACCACAAGTGGCGATCAGATCCCCTTTACTCACAAACTGACCACTGCGAACTTTAAACTTGGCGAGGTGAGCATAAGAGCTCATAAAACCAAATGAGTGTCGAACGGTGAGAAAGTTACCAAATCCTTTTGAACTCGGGCGCACGGTTTCTACAACACCATCAGCTGGAGCATAAATCTCTTCGCCGCGTTTACATGTCAGGTCGATGCCCGTATGAGTATGACGTTTGCCTGTAATTGGGTTCGTACGTCTGCCATATGAAGAAGATATGCGCTGGTAGTTGAGCGGAGAATCATTTGGGATCATGCGGAACATGGTCGCACGTACGGCTGAGTCAACCGCTGCGGCATCAAGACGGTCTTCAAGATTCTGTTCATCGCTAAGTGTTTCATCTGCGAGTCCCAATACAGACTCTACGTCAAAGACTCGTTTACCGAGGACTTGAATCTGGTTACGCTTATCTTCCAACTCTTGAGACAGTGAATGGGTGGTGTCCACTTGCTCTTCGTAGAGCATCTCGAGTTCGTTTTTGGCTTGTTCTACTGAGCTGAGTTGATCGAGCAGAGCATTGTAGTTTTGCTGCGTTTTCTGCTGTTGTTGCCAGAAATAAACTCCACCAGAACCTAGCGTACCGATCAGCAGCATAGAGGAAATAATGAAGTTTTTTCTTGAGATATAGAAGTGTTGTACCCCTGAGGAGTCAGGGATAGAAATAGTAATTTTTTTTGACATAAGCTAGTTAGGCTAGGTGTACTCACCTAAATCAGATAAGTGTTCGATGTCTCGATGTAAGAGCTCATCATCACCTACGTTTAGTTCGACCAACCGCTTCAAATGCCCGATACTTTCAATATCAATGTGATCAATGCTCAGACGAATCACATTGTTATTAAGACCAACAATATTCCCTACAAGTTGGATCGTAACATCACTTCCTGGAAGCGAAAATTCAACATCAACTTGTTTACCTGCATCGAGTAAATCCGATTGTTCACTGGTAAGCAATAAACCGTGTAGCGAAAGATCGCTGACAAGGGCGATTACCTCAACGGACTCTTGTGTCAGTACTGCTTGAGCTTGGTAAACAATACGCGAAAAACGACGGCGTTCGATCATAATTTTCTCTCTTAATTGCAACTCGTAAGAGTATCAAAACTAAAGTGGCCACTATGCGCGCTTGTTCGCATTCTTCGCGATCGCAACACGGACAATTATCCGTATTGTGAGCTATATAATAAAGGCCGCTATATTAGCGGCCTTTGCACAAATTTCAAGCGGTATCACATTATTTAGCAATACGCTTGTATTTGATTCGATGCGGTTCCGCAGCTTCTGGACCAAGGGTTTTCTTCAACCAATCCATATACTCAGTATAGTTACCTTCGTAGAAGTTAACCTGACCTTCGTCGCGGTAGTCAATGATATGAGTAGCGATACGGTCTAGGAACCAACGGTCGTGCGAGATAACCATTGCACAGCCAGGGAACTCAAGTAGAGCTTCTTCCAGTGCACGCAGCGTTTCAACGTCAAGGTCGTTGGTTGGCTCATCGAGTAGCAGTACGTTACCGCCAGCTTTTAGAAGCTTAGCCAAGTGAACACGGTTGCGCTCACCGCCTGATAACTCACCGATTATCTTCTGTTGGTCTGAACCTTTGAAGTTAAAGCGAGAGCAGTAGGCACGTGCAGGAATTTCGAAGTGGTTGATCTTGATGATATCTGCGCCTTCAGAAATCTCTTGGTAAACGGTTTTCGAGTCATCCATTGAGTCACGGAACTGGTCAACAGAAGCAAGTTTAACTGTTTCACCCATTTCAATCGTGCCTGAATCTGGTTGTTCAGTGCCACTTAGCATCTTGAACAGCGTCGATTTACCTGCACCGTTAGCACCGATAATACCAACGATCGCACCTTTAGGGATGCTGAATGAAAGGTTATCAATCAGTACTCGGCCGTCAAATGACTTAGTCAGGTTATTCACTTCAATAACTTTGTCACCTAGGCGCTCGCCTGGCGGGATGAATAGTTCGTTAGTCTCGTTACGTTTCTGACGATCACCGCTTTGTAGTTCCTCAAAGCGAGCCATACGTGCTTTAGATTTTGACTGACGACCTTTCGGGTTTTGACGTACCCACTCAAGTTCTTTCTCAATCGTCTTTTGACGAGCTTTCTCTTGTGAAGCTTCTTGTTGTAGACGAGCATCTTTCTGCTCTAGCCAAGAAGTGTAGTTACCTTGCCATGGAATACCTTCACCACGGTCTAGCTCTAGAATCCAACCAGCAGCGTTATCTAGGAAGTAACGGTCGTGGGTGATGGCCACAACAGTGCCTGAATAATCAACTAGGAAGCGTTCTAGCCACGCGACAGATTCTGCATCCAAGTGGTTAGTTGGTTCGTCAAGAAGAAGCATATCTGGGTTTGATAGCAGTAGGCGACAGATCGCTACGCGACGGCGCTCACCACCGGATAAGTGTTGGATCTTCTGATCCCACTCCGGCAGACGCAGTGCATCTGCAGCACGTTCTAGCGCGTTATCTAGATTGTGACCATCTTTTGCTTGAATCAGTGCTTCAAGTTCACCTTGCTCTTTTGCTAGCGCATCAAAGTCGGCATCTGGTTCAGCGTACGCAGCGTATACTTCGTCAAGACGCTTCATTGCACCGGCTACATCAGAAACCGCTTCTTCAACGATTTCACGTACAGTCTTCGACTCATCCAGTACAGGTTCTTGAGGAAGGTAGCCAACGTTTAGGCCTGGTTGTGGGCGTGCTTCACCATCGATATCTGTATCAATGCCAGCCATGATGCGCAGTAGGGTTGATTTACCCGCACCGTTTAGACCCAAAACACCAATTTTTGCGCCTGGGAAGAAGCTTAGAGAGATGTCTTTAAGAATTTGTCGCTTTGGTGGCACAATTTTGCTCACGCGCGACATGGTATATACGTATTCAGCCATTGCCGATCGTTCCTAAATAGTCAATTCACGGAAATGGTTATTTTATACTAAGAGCGAGCAGTTTGTTACTAGAGAAACGGCGTGCTTCGCTGTCGGTGTAATTTATTGGTGATTTAGCGCGCAATGCTTCACCTAAAGCAAGCCAAATGTCACAGTTATGTGAATTTATTATTATTTACATCTCCGCGCTTTACAGGTCTGATTACAATGAGTCTTAATAAGGAACATCATAGCTTTCTATTCTCTAGGACGAGCCTTTATGACGCAGACTTTCCGAAAGTCGCTGCATCGCATTTCTTCATCGCTAGCTCTTGTTTCTTCGATGATATGCAGCGCAACCTTTGCCACATCTGTGGTGGCTGCTGATTTAAAACAGCAAAGAGATTTGTATGACCAAGCTCAAGAGTTCTTAGATGCCAAGCAAGTCGCTCAGTATCTTAAAATTCGTCCACAAATCGCTGACTACCCGCTAACGCCTTACATCGATTACCGCACCTTTCTCGTTGACATCGCACAGCGCTCGCCAACAGAGGTTGAGTCATTTATTCAAGAGCATCAAAGTTTCCCTTTTTCAGCCCGAATTCGAGCCCCGTATCTGGATGAATTGGCAAAAAACGGTGATTGGAAGACCATTTTAGCGTTCCAAACGAGTGAGCCTCGTGGCGAGACGTATCAATGCCACTATTACAATGCGCATGCTCAACAAGGAAATGAAAAAATAGCATTCGAGGGGGCTGAAAAACTCTGGTTATCTGGGCACAGTATTGCGGATGCTTGTGATTCTTTGTTTGAGGCATGGGACAAAGCTGGGCTGAAAAGTGATCAAATGGTCGTTGAGCGCATGCTTCTCGCTTTTGAAGCACGCAACGGTACCCTGATGAGCTACCTGAAGAAACAGGTCAAGTCGTCGCAGGCGACAGGCCAAGCGGAACAAATGCAGGATCTCTTTGGGAACCCCAAACGAGTTGGAGCATTTGCAAAAAAACAGCAGGTAACGCCTTTTAATCAGAAACTGGCTGAATTGGCTCTGAAGAAGCTTGCACGTAAAGATGTCGAACAAGCTCAGCAGCAGTTTAGCTTGGTGGCTCAAGGACAAAAGCTGACGGAGGATACTCAGCAATCATTGGCGGACTACATCTCGTTTCGACTCATTAATACGGACTCTTCATCATTAGCTAAATGGCGTGACAAGCAGATAGCAAGGTCAACAAACGTCGCATTGATAGAGCGTCGTGTGCGGCTCGCTATCCAAATGGCAGATTGGCCAAGTGTTGATAAATGGATTCACAAGTTACCTCAGCCTTCTCAGGAAACTCTCCGTTGGCAGTATTGGTTAGGGCGCAGTGAAATAGAGTCAGGTCAGAAAGCTCAAGGCCATCAGCGATTAGAGAGATTAATTGGTCAGCGTAACTTTTACAGCGTGGCTGCTGCGAAAGAACTTAAGCGTTCGGTCGAATATCCAACCTCAGAAATTTCACTAGATAAGAGTCAGCTTAAAGGGTTTTCTACCGAGCTGATAAGAATAGAAGAACTGATTGATCGCGATAAGATTACCGCAGCGAAAAGTGAGTGGCGTTGGTTACTTGAACGAGCAGATAAGAAACAGCAAGAGATGTTGGCTGCATTTGCTTCTTTCAAAGGCTGGCACCATTTAACCGTTGCTGCGAGCATCAAAGCACAAATGTGGGATAATTTGCAGATTCGTTTCCCAGTCGCTCATCGCTGGTGGTTTGATTTCTATGCAGATAAACACAGCATCGACCCAATAACATTGATGTCTCTGGCTCGCCAAGAGAGTGCGATGGATATCGAAGCGAAATCCCCCGTTGGTGCTCGTGGAATTATGCAGATTATGCCCTCAACCGCTAAGTACACGGCGAGAAAGTATAAGCTGACGTATCAGGGCAAAGATGATTTGTACCAAGTGGGTAAGAACATTGAAATTGGCAGCCATTATCTTGATGGACTGCTAAAACAGTACGATAACAATCGAATTTTTGCGTTAGCCGCGTATAATGCAGGACCTCATCGAGTGAAAACCTGGCGAAATCAGACCCAGGGAAAACTAGACGCTTATGCATTTATCGAGGCGATACCATTCAATGAGACACGTGGATATGTGCAGAACATTTTAATGTTTGAAACTTACTATCGCGAAGTCTTAGGAGTGGATGGGGCGTTCTTGAATCAGCATGAGCTGAACGCGAAATATTAGCGAGCACCTTATCAAATGTCATTGGAACCAGAATACAAAGAGTGGCAGCAGATCTTAGACCTGATTGACCAAAGCACTCAATCTCAACAGCATGAAATGTTACTAACCATGCTACTGACTCCTGATGAGAGAGAGGCTTTAGTGGCGAGAGTCAACATCTTCCGTGAGTTACTGAAAGGGGAGTTGTCACAGCGACAGATAAGCCAGATGCTAGGTGTTGGTATTGCAACCATCACTCGTGGTTCCAATGAACTAAAATCAAAAAGTCCTGATGAAAAACAGGCGATTGCTCAGTTGCTGAATAAAAAATAAGGATGCATTTGCATCCTTATTTTTTACAGATTCGCTGGAAAGTGATCAGGATTGGCAAAAGGAATCAAGGCGAGAATCAGCGCTTGATGATATACGGAGCTGCGCGTCAGCAGATTATGAGTCAGTAAACTGATCGCCCCACCTTTTTGCTTAATATTTTCAGTCGCGAATACCTCGTCCATCACATCGCCCAATTCATGCGCGTCTTTGAGCTTCTCTATCACCATTGGTGGCAACATCAAACTGGCAGAGCGCGATTCTCCACGGTGAGTCGCGGATTCAATGACCATCCAAGCAAACGTGACATTACTTTCGATACCAGCCTCTAAACCAACATAATAATCGGCATCAGGGACAACTTGTTTGGCGTTACGGACTCGGTTTATGGCACCGGTATATGTTTCTTCATTGCTCATCGGTTGGTCTGCAACTTCGCTTGGAACACTTGTACCGACAAAATCAAATTTCTCAGCTGGAAAAGTGGCTTCGAAGGCACTTTTAACCGCATTGATTTTGGCAGGATTAAGCGATGCTACAATCACCTTCTTTTTCGACATCTCGATTTCCTTTGGATTGAGTTTGAGCAAACTGTAACTGGGATAAAGGCAGAGGAGCAGAGAGATAGTAGCCTTGCATATAGTCGCATTTATTGTCTGCTAACCAACGGTGCATCTCTGGTGATTCAATCCCCTCAGCGGTCACCATCATAGATTGAGAATGGCAAAGATCAACCAGTGGTTTCACAACTTGTTGATTATCGGTTTTGATTAAGGTTTCCAAAAACTCACGGTCAAACTTAATTTTCTGTACAGGGTATTCGACTAACTGAGTAATAGAACTGTAGCCGGAACCAAAGTCATCAATCGTCAACTTAAAGCCCATCTGCGCCAAAGCATAGAGTAAGCTATAGCTTTGTGAATCGGATGCGAATGTTTCTGTGATTTCAAAATCAATCAAATCAGCCTGTATCGGATACAAGGACATCAGCTCTTCAATATCGTGCGCTAACTGTAGTGAATCAAGCTCCGCAGAAGAAAGGTTGACTGACAGCTGGATCGGCTCGTCAAAGCAAGTCTGCAATTTGGAAAAATCTTTGAAAGCTTGTTTTATAACCCAACGGTCGATCATACCAAATAGCCCAATCTGTTCAGAAATGGGGATAAATTCAGTTGGTGTCACCTTGCCGAGTTTCGGAGAATCCCAGCGTAATAACGCCTCGACACCTTTTATCTTTTCACCTAGGCGATCATAGTAAGGCTGGTAGAGCAACGTGAATTCATTGTCTAAGTCACCATTGCGCAGCGCGCGTTCTACCTGAGCTCGACGTTGGACAATATCATCAAGCTCCTTCGAATAGTGAGCGATTTGGTTTTTACCTGCTCGCTTAGCTTGATACATTGCCGTATCGGCGTTTGAAAGTAGTTTTGCCAGCACCATGCCGTCATCTGGGTAAGAAGCGATACCGATACTGGCGGTAATCGGGAAGCGACCTAGTTTAGGATCCGCATGATTCTGAATCGGTTCTAATACCGCTTGTGCAATGTGATCAGCATACTGACCGTCGTGGCCGGCGGCGATGAAAATGGCAAACTCATCACCAGATAGACGAGATGCCATGCATTCAATGTCATGGTGTTTCTCTTTATTTTGGCTAAGCGTGCGAATGTGCTCGGCAAAATTGACCAGCAATGAGTCCCCGATATGGTGGCCATATTTATCGTTGACGTATTTAAAATTGTCCAAATCGATGTACAGAATCCAAGCGTGAGTATAGCGATGTTTGTTTGCGAGTGTGCGCTCAACATACACTTGGAATTGGTAGCGATTGGCGAGCTGAGTCAAATGGTCATTTTCAGCCATCGCTTTGGTTTTTTGGTAGCTTGAATTGAGTTCTTTATACATATCGTAGAAACGAACAGAAAGGCGACCAATTTCATTGTTACTGGTGAGTTTCTCGATATTAACACGTTGACGCAGTTCGACTTCTCGCAGTTGACGATCAAGATGGGTGATCGGACTGATGACGTGACGGTAGAGTAAGAACAGTAGGATTAGCACCGTGGCAGCCGAAGAGGCACCAAAGGAAAGCAGCAAACGCTGTTCAACTTTAGCGAGCTTTTCTGTTATTAGGTATTGTGCGGGATCTAACGTTGCGTAAAGTCCTGTTTTAAGCTCAATGGATTGAGTTAATCCGGACTTGGTCACTGGCTGCGAAGAAAAGAAAATACTGCTGTCGTTGTCGAATTCCAGACTACTTTTGAGCTGATCAAATTTGCTCAATGAGAGAGACACAACAACAAAGAAAATTTGATCCTTGTTGTAACTCAAGGGTGAGCTAAGAGTATGAGCATCAAGCACATCATAGCGAATCAGGATACTTTGACCTTGATAACCTTTGGCGAAACCAGTGTGAGAGTTGTCACCAGTGCTTTGATAGAAATGCTGCACATACTTTAAAACGTTATCATCGAGCTTGGCAAAAGGATCACTCTGATTGTCCGCATAAAAACGAACATTCTGTTGACCATCTATAATGGCAACAGCAATGTCATCTTCTTGATTGGGTTGCAGGCTCTTTATGGTGTCCTGCAGGCTTTCAATCATTCTCATCTCGCGATAAGGATTATCCGGCTGACCGAAGTAACGGCGAATAATGTCGCTCTTAGTTAAGGTAAGCGAGTAACTATTGATCAATGAGATAGATTGACGAAAATGGCTGGCGAGCTTCTCCATAGAAAACTGCAAGTAGCTGTTTTCACGCTTTATGAATGCGTCCTTTTGATTCATATAGATGCTATAGCTAGAGATAGCCGCACTTAATAGGATGACGGGCGCAACGAGTAACAGGACTCTAGTGTTTAACTTCATGTTGACTTAGTAACCTATTAATTATCTTTGCTCTTAGACTGATGTTTTCTGCCGAGAGTTCGCTATCTATAAGAGCATGCTCTAACCGGTTGGCTGGTGGAAATAACGTTGTATCGTTTAGATACCAGTCGGGTAAGAGTTCCGTTGCTCTCATATTCGGAGTTGCAGCTTTAATATCGAGTGCATTTTTTGCAGCGACATCTGGCGTCATTAAATACTCTAAAAATTTCACTGCTTGTGCTTTGTTCTCAGAGTGGCTGCTTACAGCCAGACAGTCTACCCAAATAAACATCTCCCCTTCAGGGATGACGTATTCCCATAGATTTTGACCAAGGTAGCGGTTCAATGAGTGCTGATCGCCACTGTAGGCTAAGGCAATTTCTACAGGGGCATCGTCAGATTGGCTTCTGATATGGCTGAGAATATATTCGTAGGTATGAACGGCTCGATTGAAAGCGAGCAGTTTAGGATAGGCTTCTTGCAACTCAGTTGGGTTAGCGGTTGTCGGTGACATGTTAAGGCTATAAAGAACGGGTAAGAACGTTTCAGTACTGTCATTGATCATACCGATTTTACCTACTAGCTCTGGTGGAGGAGTCACAAAACCTTGCCAAGTTTTTGGTGGTATAGAGATGCGATCTTTGCGGTAAGCGATGCCTACCGATCCCCAGAAATATGGAACGGCGTAGTCACCGCACGCTTGGTTCCAACTCGCTGCATTATTCGTTCTGTTTTTTAGCTGAGTTAACTCTTCAAAAGCGCCAATTCTTCCGTAAATTTGTGCCGATACATTGTCGAGTACGACGACATCAAATGGTAGCTGGAAACTTTTCATCATCAATAGACTACGCTCGTCATCATTATCGAAATGAGAGAGATGAAGTGGCACACCCGACTGGGTTTCCCAATTGTTCCGTACGGTTGGTGAGAGAGAGTCTTCCCACATGTAAACGCTTAATGAAGAAGCGCAAACTGAAGAACTGATCAGAAACACTAAGGATAACAACGAAGTTCTCATGCTGACTGGGCGATACCTTAAAAGAGTACTTACGATCAGCTGAATGGAGCTGACACAACACTAATATGCAACTAAATGTTAGATACTAAGAATATTAGTGAAAAGTGTCAGCTGTTAGATAAGATTTCTTTGAGCTACGTAGACTAATTATTGCAATTTAACCTGAGTGGGCTTCACATTTTCGCTTGGGTAACACCCCAATACTTTCAGATGTTTAGTGATCTTAGTCAATTCATTCAACGCTTGCTGCATTTGTTGAGAGTCTAAATGAGCTTCGAGGTCGACGTAGAACATCTCTTCCCACGGATTACCCATGATTGGACGTGATTCCAGTTTAGTCATATTGATGCCGTAACGTTGCAGTATCAACAGTGTTTCAACCAGTGAGCCCGCTTCTTGGGACGTTGACATGATTAAAGTGGTCTTCGCGGGGATTTGCGCAGATACCTCGACCGGCTTACGAGCCACGACAATAAAGCGAGTATGGTTTTCTGTCTGGTTGGCGATATTACTTTGGATAGGCTGTAGACCGTACAGCTTGCCGCTAGACGCATTGCCAATCGCTGCCACATCATTGCGGTTTAGTTCCTTTACTTTTCTCATTGCGTCGGCGGTGCTGGCACAAGATTCAAGCTTAACGCCTTCGAGTTTACTCAAGAACTCACTACACTGCGCATGTGGTTGCGGGTGTGAGTAGAGCGTTTTGATCTCTTCAAGACGTAGATCCGAGTTCGCTACTAAGCAATGCTCGATAGGCAAGGTTAGCTCGCCCACAATGTATAGAGTAGTGTGTTGCAGTAGGTCATACACCTCGTTAATTGAACCTGAACTGGTGTTTTCGATAGGAAGTACACCAAAGTCTGCATGACCTGACTCAACAGTATTAGTGACTTGCTTGAAGTGTTCACAGTTCAGTTCGATCAGTTCTGTGTTCTTGCGACTGAAGTACTCTCGACTGGCGAGATGTGAGTATGAGCCCTTTGAGCCGAGGAATGCTACACGAGCCAGAGGCTTGCGGCTCAGCTCTGGGTTTGCCAAATTTTGCAGGTATGATTGCTGTAGTAAAACAGAGTCTTCGATGATGGTGTGGAATAACTTGGTGATGTACTGAGCATCAAGTTGGTACTTATCCTGTCCGTTATTGATCAACTTAACTAATAGCTGTTGTTCTCGATCGGCATCTCGCACCGGTTTTGAGGTCTGCACTTTACTTTTCGCGACCTCTATACTCATTTTACGACGTTCAGATAACAGTCTTAGTAGCTGATCATCCAGTTCGTTTAAACGCAGTCGTATTTCTTCAAGTGAGTATTTTTGGTCAGTCATCCTAGTATTCCTCATAAAAAAAGCCTCCCGTGGGAGGCTTTCTGTTCGTTTTTGACTTATCTTTCGAAAACGCGAGAGCCCCCAAGTTTAATGGAGAAAAAAGAAGTCAAAAAAGAACAGAGTGATTTGGTGCATAACAATTTACTTTGTTGTGAATCTTTAAACACAATAAGCAACGGAGTATGGAGCGTCAACAAAAAAATAGCGCCCCTAGGCGCTATTTTTAATTGCTGGTACAAAATTCGATTTTATTCCGTTTCTTCTTCAAGCTCTGGCTTATCGGTACGGCGCGCTTCAGGTTTGTGGCGCAGTTTGTTTAGCTGACGTTCTAACTTTTGTTCTACCTCATTAACGGCAGCATATAAATCTTCGTGAGTAGCGGAAGCAACTAGTTGTCCTTTTGGCACGGTAATAACAGCTTCAAATTTCTTCTGTTTATTTGGCTCCTCGCTGAACGTTGCCTGACAACCAATAATGTCTACTTGCCACTTTTCTAACTTCTTAAACTTGCTCTCAATATGAGTGCGGATTGCAGAGGTGATGTCGATATTTTTACCAGTGATATTTACTTTCATAGATGTTTTCCTCTGTTTCATCCCTCATGGGTTAACTCCAGATTACTTATTCAAAGATAAAATAATGTGATCTAGATCACCTATTGATAGGTGTTTTTCGTGCTTAAAACTAAACGTGATCCAACTCAAAGAGTACGTGAATTTTAGTGTGAAAAAGCTTGTGCTAGATGAAAAACTGATTAGATTGGTAAGGGTAACGTGCTAAAAATTCAATGCTTTTTAGGGACGTTGTTCGACCTAATAAAAGTCTTTGCCTATCATTTAGCCACCTATCATTTGTGAATTAAATCCCAGATTTTCTTCTGCTTTATTTCTCTACCGAACGTCAAATAACTCTTGAGTTCTATTCAATGGTCACTAATTGAGCTTGTGATGCTTGCTGCTCTCTTAGCTGCTTTAGAGATTTGAGCTGTTTGTAGATGACAAAGTAGCGATTGATATTGGATACGTAGTGAACGGGCTCTCTGCCGATATTTCTTCGAGCCATGATTTCTACGTTGCGAAACCATTTGTTTGGGTCATAACCATTCTGTTCAGCGAGTCGTCGCATTTTCCTAATATTGGCTGGCCCTGCATTGTAAGCGGCTAGTGTAAAGTAGACTTGATCATCCGGAAGGATATTGTCGTCATTGAAATATCGGTCCTTGATAAAGCGCATGTATTTCACACCTGCATGGATGTTGTTATCTACTTGATAAATATCAGGAATATTTACATTAGGATCTTTTGCCGTGCTGGGTAATACCTGCATCACACCAACAGCGCCTTTGTGCGAGACTTTACTCTGATCCAGCCCTGATTCTTGAAAACCTTGAGCCGAAATCATTAATGAATCAAAACGGTATCGTTCTGAGTAGATATCAAAGATCGGTGAGAGAGACTCAAGTTTATTGATGTGATTGGGGTTGAGAATTCGTTTAAGCCAGTTTGTATTGCCAAGATATTTGGCATAGATGACATTCCCAAGCAAAGTGCCGGAGCGATAATCCTTGAGGTACTGGTTTACAAAGGTCGCAAGTTGGGGGCTTTGTTGGCGCATCGCCCACGCAATTTCACCATCTGTTCTGAGAGGAAGAGACGAGTGAATCTGAATATTCTCCATCACTTTCAACCACAACTCACTTTTATGACTGTCTAGCACGGTGGCTGGAACATGGCCTTGGTTGACCATTTCAATGAGTTCGTAGTCTTGAAGTGTTTCTTCGACAAAACGGACTGTGATTGGAGGGAGTGACTGCTGTTCTAGTTTCTGGTTGAGTTTTTGTATGCTTTCAAAGTAGCTCGAACTTGCACGTACCCAAATATCTCGACCGCTTAGCTGCGATAGCTCTTCTATTGGTGCCTCATCTTTGTGGGTGATGAGTAACTCCTGAACGCCAGTCAGCACAGGATCACTAAAGGCGACTTGATCGATTCGGGTTTCGGTCACGGTTAAATTGGCGACGGCTAAGTCACCGTAACCGTCAACTAGCGCAGGAAGCAGTTCATCACGGTGAACGGGGATCACTTGTAAATTGAAGTAGGAAGAACGTTGCCTAAGCTCTTTTTCAAAATGGTAAAGGAGCTCCGCAAGGATACCTTTCGGGCGGCCATCTTCTATATAGTAGAAACCTAAATCCGCAGCGACCAATACTCTAATGACCCCTTTTTTCTCCAGCTGAGAGAGATCACCAAAATAGGGTTGTTTTTGTAGTGGTGAAAGTGACAAGGCCTGCGCGTTTCCGATGAAAAAGCACAGTAAAGAAATAATAGCAACGGTTCGTAGCATGCAACACCTCAACAATACACTGAATAAAATGTAGTTCTTTAGTTCAACATGCGCAAAGTTCGCCAATAAAAAAACCTCCATGTCGGAGGTTTTTTTGCTTTATTTAATAGACGCTTACTGAGGGTTAAGCTCAATCAGTTGCTCAGTTCTTTTGATCGCATCTTCAAGTCCTAGTTGCTTGTAGGCTTCCAATTGAATCTCTAGTGATTTACGAGCGGCTTCAGTGTCTGGATAGGTTTTTTGCAATTCTTGGGTGCGGTTAATCGCGGCAATCCAAGCCTCACGGCGTAGATAAAAGTCAGCCGTTGCTAAATCGTACTGAGCAAGACGATTTTTTAGCGCATACATACGTTTTTGTGAGTCTTCTGCATAAGGGCTATCTGGGTAGCGCTCAAGCAGTTTTTTAAAGTCAGCAAAGGCTTTTTTCACTGGCTCTGGATCACGATCACTACGATCAGTGTTAAGCAAGTCATGCATAAAGTTGCGGTCTTGTGCCATGTGTGTCAAACCACGCATATAAAGAACCCAATCCAATTTTTCGTGCGTTGGGTTTAAGCGTGTAAAGCGTTCAATCGTTGCGAGACCTAATGCTAGATCATCATTTTTGTAGTACGCATAAATTAGGTCTAGCTGAACCTGTTCTGAGTAAGCACCAAATGGGTAACGAGAGTCGAGTGCTTCAAGCTTATCAATGGCAGTAAGCCAGTTACCACTTTGAAGCGAAACCTGTGCTTCTGAGTAAAGCTCAGATGGTGGCACATCTGGAACAACCTCTTCGCTGCTAGAGCAGCCTACCAGTACTGATAATGCCAACAAGCCAGATAAAGTATGCTTTTTCATGTCAGGATTCGATTCCTTGAGATAAATATTTCTGTTGCTTCCGTTACTTTCTATTCCGTAACAGATACAATGTCCAATAGTACATTTTTCCACAGTAGTGACAATTAGTCTCACAGTTTTTAAAAAAGTTCGATATGGCCCAGCAGATTGAGTTAACAAACACAGTAAAAGATAGCCAACTAGGGCAGCGCCTAGACCAGGCTATTGCGGAATTATTCGCTGATTTCTCTCGTTCACGCCTCAAAGAGTGGCTATTAGACGGGAAAGTTCAGGTGAATGGTGAAGTCGTCACCAAACCTCGTACCAAAGTGATGGGCGGTGAAGAGATTATTCTGCAAGCGGAACTTGAAGATGAACAGCGTTGGGAAGCGCAAGATATTCCATTAGATATCGTTTATGAAGACGATGACATTCTAGTGATCAATAAACCACGAGGGTTTGTTGTTCACCCAGGAGCAGGCACGCCAGATGGTACTGTGCTGAATGCTTTACTCCACCATTACCCAAATATTGCCGAAGTACCTCGTGCAGGTATCGTTCACCGTCTAGATAAAGACACAACGGGCTTGATGGTTGTAGCAAAAACAGTTCCGGCACAAACACGATTAGTTCGTGCTTTGCAGAAAAAGCGTCACTTTACTCGTGAGTATGAAGCGATTGCTATTGGTCGAATGACCGCTGGTGGGCGAGTTGATCAACCTATTGGTCGTCATTCAACGAAGCGTACCCTAATGGCGGTAAGCCCAATGGGGAAACCAGCCGTAACGCACTACCGAGTAGCAGAACACTTCCGTGAGCATACCCGTATCCGTCTGCGTCTTGAAACTGGTCGTACGCACCAGATTCGTGTGCACATGTCATACCTACAGCACCCTCTGTTAGGTGATACTGCCTATGGTGGACGTGCGCGTATTCCAGCGGGCGCGACAGAAGAGTTGGCGACAATGATTCGTTCATTCGACCGTCAAGCCCTTCACGCGGTGATGCTAAAGTTTGAACATCCTATTACAGGCGAAGAAGTCGAATTCCATGCGCCTGTACCAGATGACATGGTTGCCATGGCAGAAGCTCTGCGACAAGACGTTCGTGAACATGGTTTAGGCGACGAGATCTAACCATGGAGATGATCATCCCCAACTGGCCAGCAGCGAAACATATAAAAGCGTTTTCCTCTACTCGAGGAGAAGGTTTTTCTGTTGGCGCTTATCAAGGACTAAATCTTGGGACTCATGTTGGTGATGATTATGCGATCGTTGAGAAAAATCGTCATTGGTTGGCGCAGAAAGCGTCTATGCCTTCTGCGCCAGTATGGCTGAATCAGACCCACTCGACGGTGGTGGTTAACTTAGATGCTCCAACCAATGACGTTCTGGATGCTGACGGAGCGTTTACTAAGCACCAAGGCGTCGTTTGCTCGGCAATGACAGCTGACTGCTTACCAGTACTACTGACCAACGTGTCAGGTACTCAAGTCGCCGCGGTTCATGCCGGATGGCGAGGATTAGCGCACGGCATTGTCGAAAATGCTGTCGAAAAGTTTGAGGGTGAGGTTATGGCGTGGATTGGTCCTGCCATTGGCCCACGTGTATTTGAGGTTGGCCAAGATGTCGTAGAGGCATTTACTCGCGTCGAACCACGAGCCATTGATGCCTTTGAACCCCGAACTCAGCAGGGGAAATGGCTAGCGGACATGAACCTACTTGTTACCCAACGATTGCGTCGAGTCGGTGTTGAACACATCTTTTATAGCAATTTATGTACTTACTCTGACTCTGAACGATTTTATTCCTATCGCCGAGATGGCATCACAGGTAGACAAGCGACCTTTATCTGGATAGAAAAATAATCGCTTTATTTCCTACCGTAAACTCTATTCCTCCCCTTGAAAAACTCTATTGGCGTATCCATCTTTCATACTGATTAGTTATTTTTTCTCAGTTGAGATAGGAAGGTAGATATGCGTCTTGACAGATTCACAAGCAAATTCCAAATCGCCATATCTGACGCTCAATCGTTGGCATTGGGCCGCGATCATCAATACATTGAACCAGTGCACCTGATGGTGGCATTAATGGATCAGAATGGCAGTCCTATTCGTCCCTTGCTCACCATGCTAAATGTAGACATTACTCATTTGCGCTCGAAGTTGAGTGAGATCCTTGACCGTTTACCGAAAGTGAGTGGTATTGGTGGCGATGTGCAGCTCTCTAGCGCTATGGGAACCATGTTTAACCTGTGCGACAAAGTGGCTCAGAAGCGTCAAGATGCCTACATCTCATCAGAGATTTTTCTATTAGCTGCATTAGAAGACCGAGGTCAGTTGGGCTCACTGCTGAAAGAGCTAGGCTTAACTGAAACCAAAGTATCTGAAGCTATCGATCAGGTTCGAGGTGGACAGAAAGTGAATGATCCGAATGCGGAAGAGCTTCGCCAAGCACTGGAAAAATTCACCATCGATCTGACAGAGCGCGCTGAACAAGGGAAACTCGATCCAGTTATTGGCCGCGATGACGAAATTCGCCGCACCATTCAAGTCTTGCAGCGTCGTACCAAAAACAACCCCGTCATAATTGGTGAGCCGGGCGTTGGTAAAACAGCGATTGTTGAAGGTTTAGCGCAGCGTATCGTTAATAACGAAGTACCGGAAGGTTTGCGCGGTCGTCGTGTGCTCTCGCTCGATATGGGAGCGCTGGTGGCAGGTGCTAAGTATCGTGGTGAGTTTGAAGAGCGTCTGAAATCGGTTCTCAATGAACTGTCAAAAGAAGAGGGCAACATTATCCTCTTTATCGACGAAATTCATACGATGGTTGGTGCCGGTAAAGGAGAAGGCTCTATGGATGCAGGCAACATGCTTAAGCCTGCATTAGCAAGAGGTGAGTTGCATTGCGTTGGTGCGACGACACTTGATGAGTACCGTCAATACATAGAAAAAGACCCTGCGTTGGAGCGTCGATTCCAAAAAGTCATCGTTGATGAGCCAAGTGTTGAAGATACCGTGGCGATCTTGCGCGGACTTAAAGAGCGTTATGAACTTCATCACCACGTTGAAATTACCGACCCTGCGATTGTTGCAGCGGCGAGTTTATCGCATCGCTACGTATCAGATCGTCAACTACCCGATAAAGCCATCGATTTGATTGACGAAGCGGCTTCCAGCATCCGTATGCAAATCGACTCTAAACCGGAATCTCTAGATAAGTTAGAGCGTAAAATCATTCAGCTCAAAATCGAGCAACAGGCTCTGATTAATGAACATGATGATGCCAGTGAAAAACGACTAACTATCTTAAACGAAGAATTAGCGGATAAAGAAAGAGAGTTTGCGGAACTTGAAGAAGTTTGGAACGCAGAAAAAGCGGCTCTGTCGGGAACACAGCATATTAAGTCAGCGCTAGAACAAGCACGCATGGATATGGAGTTTGCCCGTCGAGCTGGGGATCTTAACCGAATGTCCGAGTTGCAGTATGGGCGTATCCCTGAACTAGAAAAACAGCTAGATCTTGCGACTCAAGCTGAAATGCAGGAAATGACCCTACTGCGTAATAAGGTCACAGACAATGAAATTGCCGATGTTCTGTCTAAGCAGACAGGGATACCAGTCTCGAAAATGCTGGAAGCAGAAAAAGAAAAACTGCTCCGCATGGAAGATGTACTGCATAAGAGCGTCATTGGTCAGACCGAAGCGGTAGAGGTAGTCTCCAATGCCATTCGCCGTAGTCGTGCAGGCTTGTCGGATCCAAACCAGCCAATTGGCTCATTCCTATTCTTAGGCCCAACAGGGGTAGGTAAAACCGAGCTATGTAAGACACTGGCTAAATTCATGTTCGATAGTGAAGATGCGATGGTTCGTATCGACATGTCTGAATTCATGGAAAAACACTCAGTGGCAAGATTGGTAGGTGCGCCTCCAGGTTACGTTGGTTACGAAGAAGGTGGCTATTTGACAGAAGCGGTTCGCCGCAAACCGTATTCGGTTATCTTGTTGGATGAAGTTGAAAAGGCGCATCCTGATGTCTTTAACATCTTGCTGCAAGTGCTTGATGATGGCCGTTTAACGGATGGGCAGGGTAGAACGGTCGATTTTCGCAATACAGTGGTCATCATGACCTCTAACCTAGGTTCGACTCGAATCCAAGAAAACTTTGGAACCGTTGATTATCAGGGCATGAAACAGCAAGTCATGGATGTGGTGAGCAAACACTTCCGCCCAGAGTTTCTAAACCGAGTTGATGAAAGCGTAGTGTTCCACCCATTGGGTCAAGACCACATTAAAGCGATTGCTTCTATTCAGCTAGCACGTTTATCTAAACGGATGGAAGAGAAAGGTTACTCGTTAGAAGTCTCTGACAAAGCGCTGGAACTTATTGCTCAAGTTGGGTTTGATCCAGTATATGGCGCAAGACCACTCAAACGAGCCATTCAGCAAAGTGTTGAGAACCCGCTGGCGAAAGCCATTTTGGCAGGTAAAGTTGTACCGGATCTGCCAGTTAAATTGCTGGTGAACAACGATCAGATTATTGCTCACCAATAATTACAGCTATTACAGCACTATCAAGAGGGCCTTTTTAAGGCCCTTTTGCTCTGTTTTTAGGCGTATTGTTTGTTATGTGAGCGAACGATGCGAAAAACGATATTTTTTTGAATTTAGCTCTTGTGCTCATTTGGAAACTCCCTATAATGCGCCTCCGTTGCCACGGGATACCGAGCTAATAAGCGCTGGCAATAACGACGGTGAAAGTTAACTAATAACTTTCGAAGAAATAACGAAAAAAGTGTTTGACACTGAAAGTTATCTCGATAAAATGGCCGTCCGTTTTGAGAAGACCTCAAAACAAAAGCTCTTTAAAAATATAGACCTATCAATCTGTGTGGGCACTCGTTGATGATAATCCAATTCGATACTTCGGTATCAAATTAGGTTTCAATGAAACGAAGTGACCATTGAATCGAAAGATTCAGCACAGTCAATTCAAACATTACTTATGT